>JADFVG010000060.1 GCA_015222405.1 Chloroflexota bacterium | reverse complement strand
ACCTTATTATTTACGAAGGGAATAATGCCATCAATAGACCATTTCATTGCTTTGGGTGAGTTGTTATTAATGACCAACAAATATCCATCCGAAGGCACGATTGATGATATGGGCAAGTTTCGACTATTACTAGAGAATGTCCGAAGGTGGAGTCAGGACCAACAAAATCTAGAAGATGTGCAAAACAGGAGACTTGTCTTTGGTAGAACCGAATCAGGTTTGAAGCTATTATTTATCAAGTACACTAAAGCTTTTAGAGAGTTTCAGAAAGAAATAGGTCTTGTAAGGCATAAAGAGCTTCCCTCAAATGAGTCCTTGTTTCCATATAGAGAGCTAGAAGCTACCGTCACTCCAAAGCTAGACTTTGCTACAATGACCGATGGTAAAGAAATACTGGAGCGATTTTGGATAACAAGCCTTCAGTTACGATACTTGCTGCAAGAGCATTATAGGACGAAGTCACAATATAAATACAGGCCAGACCTTCTGGATTTTTCTGTTCTGTTTGGGTGGTTCATGCAGACATGGGGCAAAGATGAATTGTCTATTATTCGAACTGAAAAACAGGAAAAGGATATGGCAGATATTCAAAGGCATTTCGACTCACAATGCAAGGGAAGGTATTCAGCACAGAAATTCTTTTCTACGTATGTAGATAGTACAGAACTGGTACCCATAGTCGCAAGAACACGTGAAGGTATTTTAATGGACCACCATACGTTACTCTTTTTCCTAATTTACCTTCAAGGTTGCCCAGATCCAGAAGAACCGGCGATTAGGAAACGAGAGCAAATCATCCAAGATATGAGACAGAAAGTCGGTGAAAAGTTTGAGAATTGGCTTAGACAGGAGGTTCGCTCACGAGGTTATGCTGGCCCGGAGACTGCTGTTGTAATAGGGAACTGGGAATACGACATCATAGCTATTTCTGAAGAGAGGAATACTATAATTATGGCTGACGCAAAATACAGAGACATAGCACCATCCTCATTTACAGGATTCAATCTACTTACACAAGAACTATTGGATAACCATGCGCTACGATATGAGGCAGACCGTCAGCAAAAACGATTGGACTACTTCAGACAAAATACAGTGAGATTCGAGAGATACTTGGAACCGAAACGACCGTGGGGAGAGTACGACATACATAGCTTTCTAATAACAAAACAAATTCCATTGGCTCATCGTTATAAAGAGATAAAAATCTTTCCCGCGACTGAATTTCTGAAAAGGGTGACTTAGTACATGGAGTCAAGAAGGAATTTCAAGAGATTAATTCCCTTCCAAGTAGGTCCCGCATAACAAAAAGCCAAATTGTTCGGTTAACTTACTTGAACACCGTGCGATGGTCAGGCATTTGCTAAGCCATTTCAAGAATGATTTGAATCTTATCTCTTTGCCCTGCGGTGTCTTCTGAGCCAGATTACCAAAGGCAGAATTGAATTTATCCCTTAGCGCTTAAAGGCGGCTGGAAAACCGCACAATCCGCTACTCTGTGTGGACCGCACCGATAACCGCCATAGCGTAGACGATCGTTTAAGATTTTCGTGGGTGCACTAACAACTCTCACATGTTGAAACCGAAACTGGAACTGGTTAAAACAACCCCCGAAACAGGTTGAAACTGAGGTCGAAACACCTTGAGACTCACCCTGAAACTAAAGCCGAAACGCCTTGAAACTGAAACTGAAACAAGGGAGCAAAACTTGACGATACAAAATGACGGTATGTGCAGCGTGAAGGTTTTTCAATCATGTAGGCTCCCTTTTCAAATCTGGAGTTCAGCATTTTGACCGGGGCAATTTTTGGAGTTAGATCATGTACCCGGTGGCGGCCCACTGCAAATCGCCATGTAGATGAAAAAAGCCCCTTCTCCCTGAGTGAAGGGAAAAGTTGAACTGTCGTTGAGGTGTAGTTCATTCTAGCTTCGCATAGTGCCAGAGTGCCTTCAAGCTAGCTTCACAGCTTCTACAGAAATACTCTGATGGGCACTCCCATCTCATCACACAATTAGGATTTTTGTCACAGTGTGAGTGTATCCCTAACATGTGCCCCATCTCATGCCTTACGGCTTCCTTGCGAGTGTCTCTTAATATTACGAGACCGTCTTCATATCCCACTCCATATATTGCTAGTGGGTCGGTAAACGCATACTCGTCTGGGTTCACCGCTATAACAATGGCCGCGCGTAAGGTAGAATCTTCCTTTCTCCTTCTATTAAGCTCGCCTAAGATACAGTCAGCATCTATTGCATCTCGAGACAAAGAACTCCGGAGCATTTCATTCACCGTCTTGGTGATATTATCACTGCTTGCCGCAGCCCCAACTTCCAAAGCGAAGCCCAACTCGCTTAATAGCATTCGTATACAGTTTGCCACTATCTGCTTTTCCCCCTCCGAGACTCTCCCGATTCCGGTAACCACGATTTTGTTTTCAACTTCCCACTTGTGGCGGTCCGTGCGCCAGCCTTCGGTTGTTCTTCGTAGGGGCATTCTAAAGCTGTCCCTCCTACTTGGTGAGTGAAGTACCTTCACCCGAGCTAGAGGAAAATCCGAGCTTCTGTGAATCTCTGGCTCATTATAGCTTCAACCAACAGCAGGATGTAAACTAGGCTTCAGTTTTGTCTTGTTTGATCGTATCTGGGCAGTCAGTAATCGCAAATAGGGCATTCCAAGTCATAGTATCCAGCCGGTCTTGCTGGGTGTGTACAGCAGTTGTCAATCGTTTCGATATATCTATGCCAATATACGCATTCCCAATAGTACGCGTCTTCATCGTCATACGTGTGCTTGTAGCGGAAATATGTGTATGGCCGCCCGGCAATTCGGTGCCGAAGGCTCGTATCCGAACGCCCAACGTATCTCACTGGGCCCCCTCTTGTCCTGCAGAATACGTACACGCCAGGCTCATCTTCAATGGGCTCCAAATACAGCTCATCTATCCGGTGAAGTCCGCCGAGTCGGTCCGGCGCCATTCTAACCTCCTTTCCTCGATTATTGGTATATCCTTAACCTCAAGAGTCCCGGTCTTTTTGAATCTGTCAGGTTCGGATATCTCAAAACCGCTCCCCCGGCAGGATTTGAACCCCTTTGAACAGTGGTACAGCACACCGAACATTATGCTCATGGTCTGTAAGGTTCGTGCTGGAAAATGCATCGGCTTTGGCAAATTCCGAAAATGTGTCATGCGTGAATTGTAACACTTCGCACCAACTTCCACAATAAGTCAATAAGGATTGTCATTTACCTGACCGACGGAGCCTGTAATGATGCCAGCTTGGGAAATGAAATCTCTCGAAGACCTCGGGGGAAACGTTGAAGTCATAGGAATTCTCCTTGACCCGGATGAGTATACCAATGCATACGTCGCTGAGATGTTTGGACAGGACAGGGTAATCGCTTGTCGCTCCGATGAGCTTCCTCAGAAGCTGGGTAACATCCTGAGGGCAATCCGAGGCATCTAACTGCTCTTTTAATCCAAAAAAGGGGCTTTCACAATGAAAGCCCCTTTTTCTTGTTGACAAACCCTTCCAACATCACTAACATATTAGCAACTCAAGCAGTTATGGAGCACTGATGGCCAAGACGAAGTCAATAGGAATTAGAGTCACCCCCGAAGTCAATAAAGAGATCGAGCGCCTCAAAGAGGCGTTTGGTTTTGGAAGCTTTGGAGAGATGCTTGAAAGTTTCGTTCGGATTCTGCAACTTGTCGACCAGGACATTTTCCGTATTGAGAGTCATCCCCGCGAATGGTCAAAGAAAGACGTTCAAAATTACCTCTCAGGCGGCAATAGCGACTGGACAGACCCAAGGACAGGTGAACTCGGGAAACTGCTCTGGAGACGGCTACGGGAACGATTCGGACAGGATGGAGTTGAGCGAGCACGAGAACTGCTGGAGAAATGAAGCAGCGAAACGAAAACGGAGTTGAGGTAGTTTAGGATGCCAGACAAAGCGAGCATAGCTGAACAGCGAGCAGTTGAGGCACACCTTAGACAACTAAAGAGTCTCGACGACTTACGCCGTCTCTTGGCCGACTTAAACTACGGCGTCGGGGATGAACCAGTCTCTGTTGCTGATTGGAAGTCTGAGCTGGTGGAGACGGCCAAAAATGGCCACCTCCGAACCGTAGCCCGCCATGAGGATTTTGTGATTACTCACTGCCGACTCCAAGAACTAAGGGTAGGACCGGAACGGGAGATAGTGACTAGGCTTGTGCGCCAGTATGACCGGGGGCTGTTTGCGTTCTCAAACTTCGAAGGGTCTCACTGGCACCTAGTGAATGTGAAGCGAGACTCTCGGCAACACAACCGTCTCGTGCTACGCCGGATTGCGGTCAGCCCCGAGGAACAACTTCGCACAGCCATCGAGCGCATAAGCCTTCTAAAGATTGATGATCCATATGAGCCAGGGTTAGAAGTCGAGCTAAAGCATGAAAATGCTTTCGACGTTGAGAAGGTCACAGAGGAATTCTTCAGACAGTATGCCCAAGTATTCGAGTATGTTGAAGAACAAATCCAAGGATTCAAAGAAGGCGAAACTAAAAGGCTGTTTGCTCAGCGATTGTTCAATCGCCTAATGTTCATCGCGTTCATACAAAAGAAGGGCTGGCTGAGGTTGGATTCACAAAGGAGTTACTTAACAGCACTGTGGGAAGCTTATGCCCATGAGAACTCCTCCAAAACTAATTTCTACCGTGACCGATTGAAGCTGCTTTTCTTTTCTGGGCTAAACACTCCTAGTGAGGTCAACATAATAGGCATAAATCGAGGCGGTTTTCTGAAAACGGTCATCGGCGATGTGCCCTACCTTAATGGCGGGTTATTTGAAGAGGACGAGGATGATCGGAAGACTGAAATTGTTGTGCCCGATCAATGCTTCGAGATTATTCTCGATAACCTTTTCAACAGATTCAACTTTACAGTTACCGAGAGCACGCCGCTGGATATCGAGGTGGCAGTTGACCCGGAGATGTTAGGCAAGGTTTTTGAAGAGCTAGTCACAGGCAGACACGAAACAGGAAGCTACTACACTCCTAAGCCGGTAGTTTCTTTCATGTGTCGGGAGGCACTGAACGGCTATTTAGAAACATCATTACCTGGTGAAACGTCCGCAGCCATAGGCAAATTCGTGGAAGACCATGAGCCCGTAGGACTCCAAAACCCTGAAGCGGTTTTAGAGGCGCTTCGTCGAGTTAAGGTGTGCGACCCGGCGTGTGGTAGTGGTGCATACCTTCTGGGCATGCTGCATGAACTTCTAGACTTGCGTACATGTCTTTTTGCCACGAGCAACCTTGATCCTATTTCATCGTATCAACGCAAATTGGAGATTATCCAGAATAACTTGTATGGCGTAGATTTAGATCTATTCGCTGTGAACATCGGTCGTCTACGCCTATGGCTCTCGCTGGCTGTTGAATTCGAAGGTATGAATCCTCCCCCTCTACCAAATCTGGACTTCAAAATAGAAACTGGCGATAGCCTTGCTGCCCCTGACCCCTCCACTGGAATGCAGGGTAGCTTCCGCCAGCAACAAATAGAAGATTACTTCAGTCTGAAAGCCTCTTATATGACTGCCCATGGTGGTGAGAAGCTGACATTGCGCGAGCAAATCGCCATGCTCAAAGCGCAGATTGCCACATGGAGCCACGGTGGTAAGCAAGTGGTCGGATTTGACTGGCCAGTCGAGTTTGCCGAGGTATTCACCGATGGCGGCTTTGATATTGTGCTGGCTAACCCTCCGTACGTCCGTGCTGATGCGCAATTCAGGCACTTGGAAAACGAAGACGAACGTCAAGCAGCTATCGCTAAGTGGAAAGACTACCGCGCTGGCTTACTCAAGAGTGGCATCTACCAGACGCTCTACGAAAAATGGGACATGTTTTTACCATTTCTGGAACGCGCTTATCAGCTACTTCGCACCAATGGACGTATGGTCTTCATTATTTCAGACGCCTACAATGCTGCCAAGTACGCTCAAAAGTCACACGAGTTTTTCCTTAACAACGCATGTATTAATCGCATTGACTTCTGTACTGACATACCGCTGTTTGAAGCTGGGATTAACAATACTATTGTTCACTTCTCCAAAGCAGTACCAGATGCCACTCATCAACCTATCCGTGTCCGCCGTTGGGGAGAGGCCGGTGAGAACTTTGACCAAAATACTGAGGTTTTACCCTCTGCTATACAAAATCAATTCGGGACAGCGATGTTTCGCTCTAAAAGTACCTCGGTCAAACTTCCTCACTATACCAACTACCCCGAGTTGAGCAAAGTTTGCTATATTAGCAAAGGAATGGTGGTTCATGCTAATGAGCGGATTTGCAGGGGTGCTTTCAAATGTGCCGCCTTGATTTCGCCAGTCCAAGACAGACTCCATCCTAAGCCATTCGTACTTGGTAGAGACCTGATGCGCTGGGTAACAGGTAATGTCCGCTATTTGGAGTGGGGCACGAAACGCGCACCAAGCCAATTTAGTCGTCCAACTTTTCCTGAACTCTATGAAGTACCAGAAAAACTTATTTCCCTTGATGTTGCAGGGAATACACAGCGTGTAATCTATGACAATCAACAACTCTTTCACAACCATACTGCTGATTCTTTGGTGCCATGGCACTACCTAAGAGGCGTGCGTAATAAGTCTATTCAAAAGACAGCAAAGTATCGAGACGAGGTTAAAACCACCGAGGTCACACCAAAAATCTTGCGCGAGGACTTAGAAAAATTATCTGTTCAATTTGCCCCTAAATACCTGTTGGCAATCATGAACTCTACCTTTGCCAGGAATTGGCTAAGATCGCAACAGCGACATAGAATCCACTTCTACCCAAACGATTGGAAGCTGCTACCTCTCGCACCTGCGACGGCGGAGCAACAAGCAGCCATCGTGGCACTAGTAGACGAAATCCTTGCACTTCATTCGAAACACGGCTATCCATTGCCACCACAGAGCCAGCTACGCTTGCAGGAACTAGAAAAACAGATAGACAAGATAGTTGCTGAACTTTATAAGTTGCAAAACGGCTAACGGCTGAGGAGCATAATAATATAAGATGCCTCATGACATTATAGACAATCGTCGAGATAAGCTAGTAGACCACATCAACGCCCTGCTTCCTCAGTCGGAGCGGGCACGTTTCGCCGTGGGCTACTTCTTCCTCAGCGGCTTTTCGGCCGTCGCCTCCAAGCTCAAGGACGTCAAAGAGCTGCGCATCCTCATCGGCAATACCACCACACGCCAGACCATCGAGCAGCTTGCTGAGGGCTATCGCCGGTTGGAGTTGGTAGAGAGGAGCCAGCAGCGTCAAGAGTATGCAACCGACCGTGAACGTAAGCAGTGGGGGTGGGATACCGCACAGAATATCCAAAGCTCCATGGAGTTGATGGACCAGACCGAGGAAGCTGAGGACTTAGTGGCTACTCTGGCCCGCCTCATTGAAGAGAAGCGGGTGAACGTCAAGGTTTACACCAAGGGGCGCCTGCACGCCAAGGCGTACATCTTCGACTACACTACCGACCACTACGAGCCCGGCTTGAGCATCGTGGGCTCCAGCAACCTCACCCTCAGCGGCATCCAGCACAACACGGAACTCAACGTGGTCGTCCACGGCTCAGACAATCATGGGGTGCTAGTTAACTGGTTTGACGAGCTGTGGGAGGAAGCTCAGGACTTTGATGAAGCTCTCTTACATGAGTTGAAACAAAGCTGGGCTCTAAACCCGGTGACACCATACGACATCTATGTGAAGACCCTTTATACCTTGGTCAAAGACCGCCTAGAAGAAGAAGAAGCGCCTCAGGTAATCTGGGACAGGGAAATGCCTGGCCTGACCGACTTCCAGCGGGCAGCCATGAATGCCGCGGTTCGCATTCTCAATCGGTATGGGGGCGTCTTCGTCTCCGATGTGGTAGGACTAGGGAAGACCTATATCGGCTCTGCACTTCTCAAATATTACCGGTCGGTACACCGTATGCGCCCGGTAATCTTCTGCCCTGCTTCGATGGTGCGGACGTGGCAGGATTTCTCCAATCGGTATGACCTGGGCCCTGTAATCTCTACCGGTCTCCTAACTCAGCAGGGCATCGACCTTGACCGCGACCTTAGGACGGAGGATCGTGATATAGTTCTGATAGACGAGAGTGATGAGTTCCGCTACTCGGACACACAGCGGTATGGCAAGCTCCGTACCTGGCTCATAAAGCAGCCCCGCAAGGTTATCCTGTTGACGGCCACTCCCCGAAATAACACCGTGTGGGACATTTACAACCAGCTCAAGCTGTTTCATCCGGGTGAACGAAGCGAGATACCAGTCTTGCCAGCACGACTTCGGGAATACTTCAAACAAGTCGAGGATGGCAACAAACTCATCCAGGATCTTTTGCGCCACATCCTGATCCGACGTACCCGGAAGCATATCCAGCGGCACTATCCCAATGCCGTGCTCCCCGATGGACGCCCCATCGTATTCCCCCAGCGAGAACTCGACACAGTGAGCTATAGCATCGCGGCCACCTACCAAGGAGTCTATGCTCGTCTTCGGGACATCATCCGCGATATGGGCTACGCCCGATACGGCTTGGGCGAATACGTGAAAAAAGAAAAGCGGACCGAGCGGCGTTACAGGGATCTGTACAGTGCTGGCCGGAATCTCCGCGGTCTTATACGAGTGATGCTCTTTAAGCGGTTCGAGAGCAGTGTCCAGGCATTTAGGCTTACCGTCCAGAATATGCTGCGCATCAATGGAGTTTTCTTGCAAGCCCTAGAGCAAAATATCGTGCCTGCAGGCGTGGAGGCTCAGGAACTTCTGTATACTGCGATCCGCAAGGACGGTGGTACCTCAGACAGTGACGTCCAGCTTCTGGCGGCTCTTGAACAAGTGAGCGGACAGTACGACATTGGGGATTTCGAAGAAGAAGCCCTGAAGCAGCACTTGGAAGATGATATTGAGTTCTTAGAGGAGATGAAAACGCTGGTTGATCCCATCACACCTGACCAAGATGCCAAACTTCAGCGCTTGCTAACGCTATTGGCAGATCCTCCTTGCAAAAGGAATAAGGTTATCATCTTTACCCAGTACTCGGACACTTTAGATTACCTTTATGATAACCTCCAGCATCTGCCGAAGCTAGAGCGGATCGATAGCAACAGGGGCTCGCCAATGAACATCGTTGGCCGGTTCGCTCCCAAAGCAAATCCTCAGTACGTTCAGCCTGGGCAGCCGTCTATCGACAACCTTGTTAGTACTGATGTCTTAGCCAAAGGGTTGAACCTTCAGGATGGTAATGTGGTGATCAACTACGACATCCACTGGAATCCTGTTCGCCTGATTCAGCGTGTCGGCAGAGTTGACCGCATAGGGACAGAGCACGATGTAGTGCATGCTCTCAACTTTCTTCCTGAGACTGAACTGGATAAGGGACTTGGCCTTCGAGAGCGGGTGCGCCACCGTATTGACGAGATCCATAGCACCATAGGCGAGGATGCTAAGATACTGGAGCGCTCTGAGCAACTCAACGAAGAGGCAATGTACCGTATCTATGAGAGCCGGGATGCTTCCCTTCTTGACCCAGAGGAGCCTGAAGACATGGATATTCTGGCTGAAGCTGAGGCATTCATCCGAAGGTTACAGAGAGACAATCCCGAGTACTTCGCCAAGATTGTGGCCACACCTGACGGGGTAAGAAGCAGCAAGGAGAGCCCAGAGATAGCAGGCACCTTCGCCTTCTGCCAGGCTGGCAATTACCAGCAGCTCTATCTAATCGACCAGGATGGCGGAGTCGCTACGACGGACATTGACCAGGTGTTGTCAGCAATTCGGTGTCTGCCGACTGAGAAGCGGATGGAGCTTCCAACAACGCATAACTGGGCTGTAAACCAGGCACTACGGGATTTCCGAACTCAGGTGGAGGAGCGTCAAGCTCAAGCGGCCGAAGCACCCACGAGGCGTCGAGGCCAGGCATACGTGGTCAACCAGCTGCGTGCTCTCCTTCGGGGAAGCAAAGAGCCAACTGAACGGGAGACGATCATCGCATTGGAGCGGGCTCTTAATTTGGAATCTTTACCGCCGCCGGTTCACACCGAGTTGAATCGCCTTCGCAAGAACAGGGTAGCGGGCGCGGACTTATTGGGGAGGCTTGCCGAACTCTACCGAGTTTTCGGCTTGGGGTCTTACGTTGATGCTCAGCAATCGGAGCCGGGTGAACGGGATGAGCAATCATTTCCACGAATCGTGTGTAGTGAGGCGTTGATATGAACTTGCGGTTCATGAGATATTTACGCTATTGTATGCAGGCTTTACGAATTGATTGAGGAGAAGCTGGGCTTCATCATCAACTATGACATCAAGTACCGGATGAGAAAAGATAGCGAGGAGGAATAAAATGGTGACTGAACAATCTGTAACCTTTGAAGCTTTTCGTGAACAATGGCTTTCGGATATCCAAAGCGGCAATCCGTCCACTGTCGAATTAGGCCGCCGCTTCGCTCACAAACTTCTTAGAGATTGGTTGGATATCGAGAGCGCTTCCGACGATCTTGTTTACTGTGATGGCAGTGGGGACGGTGGCATAGATATAGCTTATTTAGACCGTAGTGAACGCGGCGACACCGGAGAAGGTGAGGAAGAGTCTGCTGTGGGCCACACCTGGTACATTGTTCAAAGTAAGTATGGGAAAGCCTTTCGTGGTACTACCACGCTTCTTGAAGAAAGTCAGAAGGTCATAGAAACCCTTGATGGTAGACGCCCTAAGCTGTCCTCTCTAGCTGAGGCGCTACTTGAACGGTTAAACAACTTTCGTAAGCAAGCCTCTGACAATGACAGAATTCATCTTGTATTTGCCACTGAACTACCATTAAGTGAGGATGAAAAGCAAGTTCTCAAGGACGTCCGTGCGATGGGGCGTGAACGTCTTGGCTCCCTGTTTGATGTTGAGTCGATATCAATAGAAACCATTTATCGACGTTCGCTTGAAGAATTGGTAGCAGGTAAAGACCGGATCCGAATACCAATTAGAGCCAATTTCGTTAAATCCGGTGAGGATGTGCTAGTTGGCTGTGTGACACTCATTGATCTTTTTGGATTCCTTAAAGCTTATCGCGATTGTACAGAAGACCTAGACCAGCTTTATGAAAGGAACGTACGACGCTTCCTGGGTGGTCGCGGCAAGGTTAACAAAGCGATTCGAGAAACAATGCGCAATGCTCCTGAGCGCTTTGGCTTATATAACAATGGAATAACAATTGTTGTGACAGATTTCGTACCAGGCGAAGACGGAGATATTGAACTAATAGAGCCTTATGTAGTAAACGGATGTCAGACCACGAGAACTATCTGGGAGGTCTGCTACGAGAAACTGGAAGCAGGCGGTACAGGTACAGCGCCTGACCTGGAGAGCTGGCGTAACAAAGCCAGCCAAGGTGTAGTAATAACAAAGATCGTCAAAGTAGGCGATAATGGTGAAGAACTTGGACGGGATATAACTCGATACACAAACAGCCAGAATGCAGTGAGGGAAAAGGATTTCCTCGCTTTAACTACAGACTTTAGGACATGGAAAAGCCTTATGGCTGAAAGATATGAGGTATATTTGGAAATCCAGCGTGGTGGTTGGGATTCGCACCGGGCGCTGCAAAAACAACGCCCAGACATTGAGCAGTTCACCAAGGCAGCCAATGCATTTGATCTCATTAAGGTATATGGATCAGGATGGCTTGGCGAGGCAGGTACAGCATTTGGCAAGAACGGACCCTTTGTACCGAATGGTGCTATATTTAAGAGAATCATGGAACCTGTTGATGGAGACGAAGAATCATTTGGGATAGATGACCTGTATGCGGCTTACCGCTTACAGCGCGCGACAGACAGTTTTGATTTCGGCAGGGGAGCTGCCAAACCTACGCGTAGACAGACTAGGTTCCTGTTCTATATGGTTGCGTTGGACCTACTGAAAGACGTGATGACACGGTCAGATATGAGTCCAACACGAAAGAACTGCACACTCGCATTGCTGAAGCTTCTTGACCGAGACCAGGAATCGGCAGCCCAGGCTTTAATGAATACCGCCATAGATGTGGTGGATGGATATCTTACCGAAGGTACAGACGCCTGTATGTTCGACGAGCCTGCTTACAAGAACATATTCAACCGCGACCTAAACGCATTCTTAAAATGGGAGAAGCTGGGTAAGAGTGAAGAGGATTGCCCGCGATTTCGCAACCTGTTGGCAGTTAGTAAATTCGCCATGGGACAAAAGGCAGGAGGTCAGCCGTCGATGCGAGAAACCATTAGGACGGCAATTGTTTCTTAATTGTATTGGGCCGCCTGGAATTAAAGATAGTATCGAATACATTCAGGAGCATTGGTTAACATAGATAGTGATTCAGCAGCCACAAATGGCTGGTGTTCAGTATGGGAGGATAGAGTCATGACTGAACGAACGAAGTATTGGACTAATCATAGCGTGCTTGCGCTCGCTGGTGACTCTGAGCCGATTGAATTCATAGCGAAAAAGGCGAGGGAGGTGGTATTGGGCGCAATTCAGGAGGGCTGGCGAGGTCCTCCCTTCGATCCATTCGAACTGGCTGAATATCTCAAGATTCCTACTGTACCTCGCGAAGACTTACACGATGCGCGCACGGTGCCTGTAGGTTCGCAAAGTTTACGGATTGAGTTTAACCCTAATAGACCACGTGGTAGAATGCGCTTCTCGGTGGCTCATGAAGTAGCTCACACTCTTTTCTCTGACTGCGCTGTAACCATAAGAAACAGAGTCGAGTCAGGAAAGTGTAGCGAAGACGATTGGCAGTTAGAGCTGTTGTGTAACATCGCCGCAGCGGAGTTTCTAATGCCCGTCGGTAGCGGGATAGGCCTGGAACACGAATCGGTTACTATTGATAATCTTCTGCGGCTTCAAAAGCAGTACGACGTTTCGACCGAAGCGCTCTCTCTGCGGCTTGTGAAGATTACTGAAGAGCCTTGCTCCTTGTTCGCTGCTGCACGCACCGCAGATGATGAGGAAGTCGCCATATACCGCGTGGACTACAGTGTGGACTCGCGGTCTTTTAAATTCAATGTCCCGAGGGGTCTTAAGATCCGGGGCAAAACCGTCCTCTCTGAATGTACAGCAGTAGGGTTTACAGCAAAGGGCAGCGAGCGATGGGTCCCAAGCCTTCCAAAGATTGACGTCGAATGTGTAGGAATCCCGCCTTATCCTGGTCACTATTTCCCACGTATTATCGGTATTGCACGTTCTAAGAGTGCAGAGCAGCCCATGCCACCACAGATCAAGTATCTGTGGGGTGATGCGGCGGAGCCCAGAGGTACAGGTAGGCGCATCATTGCTCATATTGTAAATGACAAGACTCCTAACTGGGGTGCTGGATTTGCCCTTTATCTAAGAAAAAAGATGCCTTTCGTACAGGATGAGTTCCGAGAGTGGGTGAGTGTTGGTCGGGAGAATCTAGCACTCGGCAAAATACACCAGTTAATGGTCTCGGATGATTTGAGCGTCGTGCACATGATAGCTCAACATGGCTATGGGCCATCAAGGAAACCGCGCATACGATATGGCGTGCTGCAGAGTTGTCTCGACAAACTTGCAGAAATTGCCTCCACACAGAGAGCCAGCGTACACATGCCTCGAATTGGAAGTGGGCAGGCAGGCGGCAATTGGGGAATTATTCGAGAATTAATAGACGAGGCTCTTGTGCGGCATGGCGTTGAGGTTACCATATATAATCTTCCTACCTCTGAGCCACTGAAGGAAATGCAAAGTCTACTGGATCTCGGAATAGGGGTTCAGTAAGCACCCCAGAGGAGGGATGAACTTAATGGTTGAAAGAGTCATCTTGCTTTCGGGTCATATATCTTCTGGAAAGTCCATGCTAGCTACCGCACTTGCCCAGCGGTTCAACATGGTCATTTTCAGGACACGTGAGATATTACAAAAACGTGTGCGGAATGAGTTATCCAGAAATCGCAAGGTTCTACAATCTGAAGGCGACCGTCTTGACAGAAGTACGCGCGGCAAATGGGTTGCTGACGAACTGACCGAATGGCTTCGCAATACTCCTCCAGGTGCAGCAGTGATAGTAGATTCAGTTAGAACAGGGGAGCAGGTCCAAGCTATTCGGGGTGCGTTTGGTTCGGGGGTTATTCATATCCATCTATCTGCACCATTAAACGAGCTTGAAAAGAGATATAAAATCCGCTATAAGCTGGGGACAGAGACTACTCGTAACTACGCGGAAGCCCGAGAGAACCCGACGGAGCAACAGGTTGAGACGCTGGGAGACATTGCTGATGTGGTGGTCGATACGAAACGTTGTACTAAAGAAGATGTGCTGGTTCGTGCCGCCTGCCACTTGAAAGTCTCCGCCGGGAAGGGAACGGGATTTGCGGATGTTATCGTTGGCGGCCAATATGGTAGCGAGGGCAAAGGTCAAATCGTTGCCTATCTGGCAAATGAGTATGATCTTTTGGTGCGTGTCGGTGGGCCGAACGCTGGACACAAGGTCTACGAGGAGCCAGAACCTTACACCCACCATCAACTGCCGTCTGGAAGTCGAAAGAGTGAGGCGCGTCTCCTAATAGGGCCGGGGGCGACGATACGCGTGGGAAAACTCTTCCAGGAAATCGCTGAATGTAATGTCGAAGTCGACCGTCTTCGTATTGATCCAGATGTAATGATCATTTCCGATGACGATGTGGCCAGTGAGGAAGAAGGGGTAAATACCATTGGATCCACTAGGCAAGGTGTCGGGGCAGCTATGGCGCGGCGTATTACGGGACGCCTCAAAGCCCCTCATCCTCTTCTGGCTCGTGACATCGCTGAACTCCAACCCTACTTAGGTAGCGTACTAGAAATACTTGCAGACACGTTTTCAACAAACGGACGAGTCCTGCTTGAGGGTACACAAGGAACCGGATTGAGTCTCTATCACGGATACTACCCCCATGTCACTTCCCGAGACACAACTGTAGCGGGTTGTCTAGCTGAAGTTGGAATCCCAACGAACCGAGTGCGGCGGGTGGTGATGGTGTGCCGAACCTATCCAATAAGGGTTAAGAGTCCTGCGGGTGGCACTTCTGGTCCTATGTCGCAGGAGATCACACTCGAGGAAATAGCAAGGCGGTCAGGCAAAGATGCGAGGGAACTGCGGCGAACCGAGATGACGTCAACTACCCACAAGCAACGACGCATAGGAGAGTTTGAATGGGACTTGATCCGCAAATCGGCGCTGCTCAACGGACCAACTGATATTGCCCTAACATTTACCGACTACTTATCAAAGAAGAATGAGAACGCAAGACGATTTGAACAACTGACTCAGGATACTATCAATTTCATTCAGGAAGTGGAACGCGTTGCAGGGGCACCTGTCTCGCTCGTAGCGACCGGTTTCAGCACTCGCAGCATAATTGACCGGCGCTCTTGGTAGGCTACTGATATGACTAAAGATGAACTTGTGAGCCTTTGCCCGGTACTGTTCCACATGTCAGAGGTAGGCAGTTGGGATAGTATCCGGAGGCACGGGCTTCAAAGTACGACCGCACTTCTGGATCTGTTCGAAATCAGTGGCTCAGAGCGATTCGATATTAAGTCAAAGTGGCGTCCAGAGAGCAGGATTATTGAACATTCAGTTTATGGTAAAGCTGTCATACGTGATCAGAAAGTGATGCCCGAAAACGACTTACAGAAATGTCTGGATGGGTTGACTACTCGACAATGGTATGAATTGCTGAACCATAAGACTTTCTTTTGGGTAGACTGGCAACGCCTAAAATGGATGTTGGGTGCACGGGAATATCGACACAGGGCACATTGGGTGATCATGGTAGATACTCGTGCCTTGCTGGATCGTCACGCTGAAAATGTAACGCTCTCCAGTCAGAATTCTGGGAGCATTCTTGATGGTAGACGACGGGGGTGGCATACATTCCAGACTATGGGAAATTATGCCATGAGATGGGTTGCTGAATTAGCCGTGGAGTATAGCGTTTCCGATATAGGCGAACTCACAATTTGCGTAGAAGAGTGGAAACGCGACAGAAGACTGGGAGTGATTTGGAAACCGTAACGAGCACATGCTGGGTTGCGGAATGTGGGGCATATTAACCAGTAGGCAGGGCCAAAAGTTAGATGACCTCGGAGTAAGAGAACAGGCATGAAGAATCAGTATTTTGGTGATATCAACGATTATAAGAAGTACGGCTTACTTCGACTAGTCAACGGATGTGAGCCGATCAGGACAGCCGTATGTTGGATGTTGACCCCAAATGATTCCCGACCTGATGGACACCGCATTGATTATTTGCGACAACCAGAGAAATGGAGCAGCTTCGACCCAGTTGTTTATCAATTCCTCCGCGAGCAAGTCATCGAACGCCAGATCCGTAACGTAAATATCCTGGAGAGCACCAATATCCTTCCAACCTGTAGGTTCTATTCAGAGATCGTTCAGGATAGTCCCAGTTCCCGTGAAGAATACTTACAAAGATTTCTGGAATTCGCTCACGGTGCAGCACTGATCTTCTTTGATCCAGATAATGGAATGGAGGTGAAGTCGGTCCCATTCGGTCGGAAGTATTCCTCGAAGTACCTGTACTGGACGGAGGTCGAGTATTCCTTTTCTGCCGGTCACTCGCTTTTAGTCTACCAGCACTTGCCACCAAAGCCTCGTGAGCCATTTATCCGTGACTTAACAGACAGATTCCGGGCTGTGACTGGAGTTAGCTGTGTGTATTCTTATCGTACACAGTTTGCGGTGTTTTTCCTTATCCCGCAGTCAATCCATAGGGCGGTATTCTCGCCGACGAACAAGAAAGTTGAAGAGGTGTGGGGGGAGGAGATTAAGGTTGAGAAACATGAGGCCACTTAACGAGTTTAATGAAACAATCGAAGAATTTCCAAATTCGGAAACAACTTCGGAGATAATGGAACTCTACGTGCCGAGACAAAATGCATAACAGTTCAGCGGTCTTCATCATTGTGTAGTTCTGGGGGTTCTAATCCTTTCAAGGCCGTCCACATTTTGATGTTATTAGAAAGAGCCGCTGGCCGCATCAAAAGCCATGCTATACTTACGAGAAGTGCTTGCCACTAGTTGTTGCCCCCCAGGCAAGTATGGTAAAGTCAGGCAAGCAAGTGCCCGGGTAGCTAAAAACTCTGGAGTTGAACACTTGTCTATTTTGTGTAACTACGACATCAGCCAACAATTCTGACTTTTGTGACTGCATAGACTCGATGCCTCCTATCGCTTATGTGCCTAGTTGTGAAATTGTCCATGATGTGAACCGTGGTTTTTTCCTTACAGGGCGCGGGCTTGGTTCTATCGATATTCGTTTACCGCACACGCTACGTTGTATTTACTTTAGCTCCTTATTGTGTGTTATCTGGGTGAGCCGAAGTGGTATAATTAACGATGACTGCTGGTCGGCTTGACCACGGGTCAGGCCACGTAGAAAAAAGCGACTGTATTATCGAGTTATAATTCTGTATGTTAACGCCTTGTAACAGGTCATAAGGCATCGTAACTATGGTAGGTATCGTTGGATACGTGGGTAGAAGGGAAGCTCAGGCCATCTTGATCGATTGCCTGAAAAAACTCGAGTACAGGGGTTATGACTCCTGTGGATTAGTCATAGTTGGAAAAGTTCCGCAAGTGTTCGAAGATGCTGTCAGAGTAGACTCGCTGGCGAAGAATATACTACCAGCGGATGGGAAAATTGGCATAGCGCACACTAGATAGGCTACCCATGGAAGTCCATCTGAGGTCAATACACATCCGCATTGGGATTGCGACAGTTGGGAACATCGGGTTCTGGTTGAAAAGATTCTACCGGCTGACCCTAGTGCTCAGTATCCTGTTTGTTTAGCTGGTAAGCGAGCCTGTCCACCGGAGGACTGCGGTGGAATCTGGGGCTACGATGAGCCGCTTAAAATCATCCGAGATCCAACGCATGAGGAATACCAGAGAATGATGGAGTGGCTAGGTGATTCGTTCGACCCACAAGAATTTGACATTGACCGGGTTAACGGGTTATTAGGACGCTCCCATCAATCAAGCAAGAGCAAGCGTCCGGATGTTTCCGAGGTATTTCGCTAGGCGTTTGAATCTGAGGATAACAGCTGGTGATTTTGAAGTATATGGAGGGTAGGAGTGAAGCTCAAGCATATTAGTATCGTCATACCCTGCTACAACAATCATCGTGAACTGGAACTCACCCTTACAGGTATTAGTGTCCAGACCTTCCCACGTTCACTTGTTGAAATCATAGTTGTCGACGACGGTAGCGACCCTCCGTTAGACGAGTCTCTGACGCATTTTGAGGATTGCCTCAATATAAGGTATATCAGACAAGAGCATCGTGGGTACCGTGTGGCTACAGCACGCAATAAGGGTATCAAACAGGCATCTGGTGATATAATTATTTGCTTGGACTCCGATATGCTCCCTGTGCCGGAACTCATAGAGGTTCACGAACGCCTTATTAGCCAGCACAGTCCGGCCGCTAGCATTGGCTACCGAAGGCACATCGATGCCTCCACCATTACTCCTGAAGTGATACGTACTTCTTTTGATATGATTCCTCAACTTCCTGACATCCCGAGCGTTTCCAATGATGGCAAAGCCCTTGACCGCCGCCTACCGGAGTTTGCTAACTTTCATACGCATCCGGCACCATTCAACTGCTTCTACTCGTGTAACGTCTCATTTCGGAAATCTGAGGCGGTGCAAGTAGGATTATTTGACGAGGATTTCAATGGCCACTGGGGATATGAGGATATTGAATTCGGTTACAGACTCTGGAGGTCTGGTGTTCGTCTCATACTGGCACCCGAGGCTCTGGGGTTCCATCAAGAGAATGACACACTTACACTAAGCGACAGACTTCGCCAAGGGGCTGTCAATTTTGAATTGGCCTGCCGCAAAATCCCCGGTTTTCGCGAGTTCCGCTACTCGCTCGGGCGAATACGACGGGTGGAGGACAGTAGTGACCCAAAATAGCATACTATTCCTACTCAGTGCTATTGTCCAAGCATTGGCCGCTGTAATGGCCATTGTGGGCACATTCATGATTTTCGTTTACTCCCTAAAGTGGGGTAAACCGCCAACAAGGAAGACCAGAAGGATTTGGCTGGGTGGAACGTTTGGCCTAGCGTTCCTCCTGTTAGTTACAATTGCTTATGCCTTGATTCTTATACCTCAAATTCCAAACTCAGCAGAACTATTCCGGTATCGCAATCATATAATTGCAGTCGAAGTTCTTGCTATCATCGACTTCTGTGTATTGTTTGGGTACATAGTTCTAGTGCATACGATAATGCACCCGAAGATTCTTAGTGTAGACCTGAGGATTACCGATTTGTTCTATGAGAAAAGATTCCCAGAACTGAATGGAACTTTTGTAATTGAAAATGCTGGGACAGATATGGCAAGGGATGTGAAGTTATTTGTAAAACTAAAGAAGGATAAGTTATTCGTTGATACGAATACTTGGGATATATCCATTGCCGGAAAAGGTTCCCCATACATCGAGCCAGATGAACAGGGGCAAGCCGGCATCAGAAAGTACAAGCTTGAAAACGATTACGAGTTTTTCAGAGGCGATTTGCATGCAGAAGATAAAGATCACTGTTCGTTTGTGGCTAAAATAAAAGACACTGGGAACTACACTTTAGTTCTGTTCTTAATGGATGCGTATGGATTTAGGTCTAATGAAGCTAAATATTCGTGGACTCATGTTGAAGCCTGAACTGGCAGGCCTGAGGAGCTAACGGGAAAAAGGTATTGGAGGGAATTTGACGCTTGATGGATTATGTGGCAGCCTCCTTTGATGTCTACTCATGACGAATTTTCCGCGTCATCATACCGCAGAACCTCTCACAAGTCTTATGCAGCTTCCCAATGCAGTCATTTCGTCTGGCAGTAATTTCTGGATATCTCATGGTTTGAGGGACTACAGAGCAAGGCTTATAACAAGGTAGATTAGTTTTTTCAGTCCCTGACATCCCACCCACACCAGTTCACATTCTGAACTCGCGTCCCACCGATATAGGCACCGAACAAGCAGGCGCTTCGGGTTAGATTTGTTATCGCTGGACGAAGAGCTAGGGAAGTTCAATTAGGTGCGGGTAGCTTTCCAAGCGAAGGTTATCACACGAGCAACATGGTGTCTTACCACTGAGACTTGGCCTGGCTTAGCAGGTCAGGGTACTGGTGTTAAGGTGCAATTATTCGATATTCATTGTCAAACAACAAAAGGACAGAAAGTGATATTTCAAAATGAACCTATATTCCCGTGATATAGGGTGGGCAGCCTCATCTTGATTGGGATGAGCGAAATTGGCTCAGATGGCGAATACAACTCTAACAACAGGTGAACAGACTGCTCAGGCAGAGCCGCAGGAGACAGCGGGCAGCATCAAGAGCAAGACCGAGCGGACTAACCTCACCGGCAAGCTGGCACTTCATTCTACTTCTATAATCTTGGCTCTGAGCTTCTGTTTGTTCAATCCTGTAATCTCCACCAGTTTGTCCCTAGATACAGGTAAACGCAGCCTTCCTTCACGAACATCACTGATTAACCTGTCAATCAGGAGACAGAATGCTTCTTCGCTGAAAAGGAGATAGGCATCGTCTCGTAGTTTGTTCATAATCTCGGGCTGATGTCGATTTGATTCACGGGCTAATTGAGATATGGAGACAACCCCCGCATCTTCAGGCAGTCCTCTGGGGCCGATGCATACCATAACCAACCCGAAAGGTTGCTGTTTATCGGTGGGCTCACGGAGAAGATAATCCGTAATAGATGACAGCCGCTTGCCCTTTGAAACAATCGCTGTGACAGCCAATTCGCTCAGGGATAATACAAGGCTCGCCTGGCTATAACCACGGCTGGCTGAAGCCTCAACCCGTTTCAACCGCTGCGACTCCTCTGCAATAGCACGGTATACTGCTATCAGACTTGATGCCTCATCTTCCCGGCTCAGCCGGGTTTCCTCCCCGGCAAATAGTGCATTCGAGGCAAGCCCCGTTTCGATTAGCTTCTTCGCTTGGGATTGCATAGCTTCCACTTGGCTGCGAAATGTCTTTAGACTTTCCATTGTTCCAACTCGCTTATCAGTGTCTCAACGGTAAGCGGTAGAAGTGTGAGGGACAGAGAGTCCTGACGCTTCAGCCAGGTGTAGAGAGCTCGAATGACCAGCAAGGCGATAATCCTGACCCGTTTGCCTTCAACGTTCTCTTCACCTCGCACTAGGGTCAGCAACTCATTGAGCCATTCGCAAGACTGCAGGATTCCTTCGTATCGTCCCACATCTTTGCCCACCTCCATGGCTTCATCCCTGAGCCGCCGTACCTCTACCAGAGCCTCGTCGTTGCCGCGCCGCAGTTCCTCCCCCAGTTTATCGATGGTATCCTGAGCGAGGGGGATGATTTTGGCGATTTCTCGGCTCACCTTCTCCCTCGTTTCCTTGATACTCGCCTCCAGATTCATTTTCTCCTGTTTGAGAACGTCAACAACCACTCTGACAGTCTCTATCTCCTTTTTGGTTCTGATAAGAGCTTGCTCTGTCTTATCCAGCTCCTGCTGCCGGCTCTGGATTAGCGTTTCCATGGCCAGCCCTTTATCGAGGGCCTCTAGCTCGTGTAGTAACCGGCTTTTGAGTTCGGAGGGCTCGATAACGTGATGCTGCGCAATCACTTGTAGCTTCTCGTTGAACTCAGCCAGTTCCCTGAGGGTGAACCCTATATCTTTAAGCTTTTGTATCTCGCCCTTCACTGCGGAGAGTGTTGTTTCCGCCTTCTGTGCCTTCGGCTCTATATCCGTAATCCGGCGCGATAAATGCTCTTCGCGCTTTTCCAGGTCCTTGACCCGGGGCGTCAGTAGTTCATACTTCTGTTCCAGAATGGCTACCGCGCTGGCAAGTCCCTCCCGCTGCTTGGTCAGTTCGGCAAGCTGCTTTTTGCAGTCCTTCAATTTGTCTGACATAGGTTCCAAGTCGGTGGCTTTTCTCTCTAGTTCGTGGACTTTGTTGTCGAGAGCCTCGAGGCTCAAGTCACTCCTCTGCTGGACTTCCTGGATGCTGTAGACCAGATGGACAAACTCCTTAGCATCATCCTCGTTTCGCACCGACTTGAGAATCATCGGCCAGCGGTCGATATCGGCCGGGTCAAGTCCGCATTCGCTGATGCGGCTGAAAAGGAGGAGTCCCGTAGCGCACTGCCCTGGACTCAGTTTTGACCGTTTCATGTCGATGGATAATTCGCGAAGTAGTTCAATGTGCTCACCCACATCGGCTGCCTCGGGAAAACTCCCCGCTTTCAGGTCGGCGACCACGTTGGCGACTGTCCCTTTGCTGACACCGGTTCTGGCGGCAATCTCATCATAGGAAAGACCAGATAGATATTGCCGGACTACAGTGAGTTTTTTCTTCGCTGTTAGCTTCTCCATTATTGTCTCCTTTTACAGGTGATTTTTCCACTGATAAATCGTGGACATTTGAACGAAATCTAAACGATACGACCAACATTTGAACAGGATTTTGAACATTATATGAACGCAAGTTGAACAAGAGACCCTCCTTGGTTTTCCTTACATTTCATGAGCTGAAAATAATTGTTATCGGCTTTACGTCCGGTCAACCGGATATTAGCCATAAAGGGCGCGATGTGGATTAGCCCAGGCTGTCTCAGGAGTAGTTCTGCCAACGTCTGTGAGACGGAAATAACGGCGCGGCGGACCGGGCGGGTAATGGTCCTGAAAGGCTGACGGCTCTTCTTCGCCTGTAGCTTCACCCAACCCAGTCTCTGCAGTGTCGAAAAGTAGACGATGAAGTTGTGGAAACGACAGCCCTGAGCTTTGTAGGGCATGCCGTCAAGATATCTTTGAGTTAGCCTCTCGATATTCTCTGGATCAATGCGACGCTTTTGGCGTTTGGCCATTTCTTCTTCTGTTCTTGTTGTCCTGTCTACCGCGGCGGCTTTCATCAGTGCCACCTTGTAGTGGCGGAAGATATCGGCCTGAGCAGCGCCGACGTATGGGTCTATTACCGACGAGCCATGTGGGCCGTGCCCCAGAAGAAACTTCCAGATAAACTCGCCACAGCCGAAAGGACGCAGGAATCCGCCTCGGGCTGGTTTCAGCACCTCAGCCACTTCACTTCACCTCGGAGATGCAAGATGTGCCGATCAATCTTCCTTGTTCCACAGTTTCTGATACCAGTCCTGATGTTCTTTGCCAGATACTTTTCGATACTTGGCGGTAGTATTGAAGCTCTGGTGTCCAAGGTGCACTTGAAGCATCCTGAGACCGTCCCCCGAGTCGTTTTGTTTTACAGCCATGGTGGCGAATGCGTCTCGCAATTTATGAGGAGAAACATTGTGCACTCTCCCCGTTTCAGGATTGACCAGTTTTGGCAGCCTCGCCTTGTCCGCACACTCCTTAACGATCTGCCACGCACGATGCCGATAGATTCCGAAGATTAGTCGTTTTCCGTCCCGTATCACGGGGCCTCCCCGTTCAATATATTCTTTGAGCCCGTCGAGAGTCTGCCTGTCGATTGGCAAGACTCTCTGGCGCCTGTGTTGCTGCTCTTCGATTTGACTGTTCTCTATTCTGCCACCACATTTAGGGCAAAAGACATGAGTGGCCCCAAGTCTCGCGCCGCACATATGGCAAGAAAGCCTGACGCGACATTTAAGATGCTGAATGGTGACCGTACTATGTGCAAATTCTATATCCTGAACCTGCAGCCCCAGTGCTTCGCTGATACGACAGCCTAACCGAAACAGAAGCCTGATGAGGAGACGGTCTCTAAGATTGGTGGCAGCTTTTTCAAGATGCTCTACTTCGCTAGCTTCCAAATAGGCTTTGGTCATCTCTCAACCCTCGGTAAATTGTTGATGGTAGCTGTTCTCACTCGGCTTGTTAATGTTGAATGATATGACACCAGCCTATCCAGGATATGCGGAATAGACAGGTGACCGAACCGGAGATAATAGAAGGCTTTCTCCCCGTTGGGTAGAAGAGAACCACCAGAGATCCTGAAACAGGTACACCCGTCGAGGCTTGCTTCGTAGTATGACCTCAGCGAGTTTTCGGGGGATGCGACTACTTTGCGGGAAAGGCTCTGGGCCATAGCTCACTCCTCCCGCCTTGGGGAGCGTGAGTTATGGCAAACTCAAAGAAGGTTTCAACCTTTTGGTGTGGAAAAGTTATGATT
>JADFVG010000059.1 GCA_015222405.1 Chloroflexota bacterium | reverse complement strand
CTCCTGGCCTCAAGCCGGGCTGCCAGACCGTTCGGGAGGATGCGAGGTAGATTGCCTATTATGCCTCCTCCTGTGATGTGGGCTATGCCTTTAATCATCGGGATCGAGGGCTTAAGCATAGGATAATAACAGCGATGGGGCTCGAGGAGTTCATCTCCAAGGGTGCGACCAAGCTCGGGGTAGAGAACATTTAGCTTCTGGGGCTCGGTGGAGAATATCTTTCGCACCAGGGAATAGCCATTGGTGTGCAGGCCGCTGGGGGGCAGCCCGATGATGGCATCGCCTTTCTTTATCGCCTTGCCATCGATGATGCCCTTCCTCTCCACCACGCCGACGATGAACCCCACCAGATCGTATTCCCCCTCGGAATAGATTCCGGGCATCTCCGCGGTCTCGCCACCGATGAGGGCACAGCCCACCTCGCTCAAGGCACTGGCCATCCCATCGACAATGCTTTCCACGATCTCAGGCTGGAGCTTGCTCATGGCGATGTAGTCATGGAAGAAGAGGGGTTCGGCACCGCAGGTGAGGATGTCGTTGACGCAGTGATGAACCAAGTCGATGCCGATGGTCTCGTGCCTCCCCAGGGCGCAGGCCACCTTTATCTTGGTCCCCACGCCATCGGTGCTGGAGACGAGAACGGGCTGCTCGTAGCTTCCTAGTTGAAAAAGCCCGCCGAAAAATCCGAGGTCGCTGATGACCTCAGGTCTGAAGGTGGCACGTGCCTTCTTGCCAATAAATCTCACTATTTCATTGGCAGTGTTGATATCGACACCAGCGGCACGGTAGGTTTCCTTTGCTCGCCTGGTCTCGTCAGCCAAGGTCACTCCTCTTTAGGCTCCAAAGCGAGTTTTTCCATCTCAAGCTGCACCGGGACAGGGTAATCGCCGGTGAAGCAGGCAAGGCAAAAGAGCTCCTTGGGCAGAGCTACCGATTCGATGAGACCCTCGATGCTAAGATAGCCAAGGCTGTCGGCGCCGATGAACTGGGCGATCTCGGGGACCTCTTTTTGAGCGGCGATAAGCTCCCAGCGCGTTGCCATGTCCACGCCGAAGAAGCAGGGGTAGCGTATAGGTGGGGCGCAGATACGCATATGGACCTCCTTGGCCCCGGCATTCTTGAGCAAACTGACGACATGGGGTGTGGTGGTGCCGCGCACAATGCTATCGTCGACCACGACGAGGCGCTTGCCATCGATGATCTCAGGCATGGGGTTGAACTTGAGCTGGACGCCCAGCTCCCTGATTCTCTGGTCGGGCTCGATGAAGGTGCGCCCCACATAGCGGTTCTTGAGCAGGCCCTCGATGAAGGGGGTGCCGGACTTTGTGGAGTAGCCGATACCTGCTGCTGTTGCTGAGTCGGGGATGCCGATCACCAGGTCAGCATCCACGGGATATTCCTGGGCCAGCCTGGCGCCCATGGCCTGCCTCGCTGAATAGAGGCGCCTGCCGTTGATTATGCTATCAGGGCGGGCAAAGTAGATATATTCGAAGATGCAAAGCCCCCTCCTATTATTGCCCTTCTCGTGGTAGCTTTTCATGCCTTGGGAATTGATGGCTAGTATCTCTCCGGGCTCGACCTCGCGCAGGAAGCGGGCTCCGATGTGGTCCAGGGCGCAGGTTTCGGAAGCCAAAATCCAGCCGCCATCGAGTCTGCCGAGGCAAAGGGGACGAACCCCCAGGGGGTCTCGGACCCCAAACAGGGTGTCCTCAGTCAGGAGCACCAGAGAATAGGCACCCACCAATCGCCTCATGGCGTATTTGATCCTCTCCAGCCAGGTCTTTCTCGTTGAGGACAGGATGAGATTGGCGATGATCTCGGAGTCGGTTCCGGTGGAGAAATGGTAGCCCCTCCGTTCCAGTTCGTGGCGTAGATACTCGGCATTGACGATGTTCCCGTTGTGTCCCAGGGCAATCCTGCCTGTTGGCCCTGAAACCACAAGGGGCTGGGCATTGGCGGGACTGCTGGAGCCTCTGGTGGAGTAGCGATTGTGGCCGATGGCGATATTGCCCCACAGGCGGCCAAGCACCTCTTCATCAAAGACCTGGGACACCAGCCCCATTTTGGTATGGACGTGAATCCTTTCCCCATCGGCGGTGGCGATCCCGGAGCTCTCCTGACCGCGGTGCTGGAGGGAAAACAGACCAAAGAAGGTGAGCCTGGCTACATCCTCACCTGGGGCATAAACGCCGAAAAGAGCACAACTCTCCTTCACTTTTCCATCCTCTAGTTCGATTATATTCCCTCCCCATATGGGGGTCAATCCCTGTCGAAGGCTTGCGTCCTGAGCCATTTTAGGGCGCCAGCCATCGCTTTTTCCTCAAGGCGAAGGCGATGACCTGCCCCTTGAACCATCAGCATCTGTTTAGGTTCCCCGGCGCGGTTATAGAGCGCCTGCGCCTGGCCTTGTTCCACCACATCATCCTTGGCGCCGTGGACGATGAGGAGAGGTCTGGGGGAAATCCTTGTTATCGCATCTATGGGTCTAACTTGTCTGAAACCGTCAAGCCACTGCTCAAGTGATGGTGGAAACTCTCTGTCCCTGATTATTCCGATGGTGCGAAAGTGCTGCACTAAGGACTTTGCCTTCTCCGGGTCCTCGAAGCCATGGAACTGGACCGGGCAAGCGAAGGTCGCTAGATAAGAGACCCTGAGGTCTTTGGCTGCTACATAGACGGAGACAGCAGCACCGCCGCTGAAACCCATCAGAAAGATCCTTTTTCTGTCCACCTCTTTCATACTGTAGGCATAATCGATGACGGCTTCCAGGTCCCTGGTCCAGCCCAGGATATCGAAGTTGCCCCCGCTATTCCCTGTCCCCCTGAAGTTGAATATCAGGGTCAGAAACCCGGCGTCACAGAATTTCCGGGCGAGCAAAGGATAGCCGGGATCGTTGGCGTCTCTGGTTCCCCGGGGGATACCGTGGCACAGAAAGAGGGTGGGGCAAGCCTCTTTCTGCTCCGGGATATAGGCCTGGCCCAGAATGCTAACGTCCTCGACATCAAGAGAAAATCTCCTCTCTTTCATCTCAATCCATCTCGAGCAGGATGAAGAACTCCCTGTTCCCTGAAGCACCCGCGATTGGCGATGGGGTGAGACCCCTGATCCTGAATCCATTTTCGATGGCCCAGGAGATAAAGCGTCCTATAACGCGGGCATGAACCAGGGAGTCCTTAACCACTCCCCCTTTCCCCACTTCACTTCGTCCCGCCTCAAACTGGGGCTTGACCAGGCAGATTATCTTTCCCCCTTGCCTGAGCAAGGAAGCTACATTGGGCACCACCTTCTCCAGGGAAATGAAGGACAGGTCTATGGTGGCCAGGTCAACGGCTTCAGGTAAGGAGAAGGGATAGCGAGCGTTCACCCGTTCCATGACCATCACCCGAGGGTCCACCCTTAGACGGTAGTCCAGTTGCCCATAGCTAACATCGACGGCATATACCCGGCTCGCCCCCCGGTTGAGCGAGCAGTGGGTGAAGCCCCCTGTGGAGGCACCGACATCGAGGACCACCAGCGAAGTGACATCGAGATGGAACTGATCCAGGGCGTGGGCCAGCTTGATGCCACCCCGGCTGACGAAGGGAGGCTTCGCAAGGAGGCGAATGGTGGCATCCTCTCTCACCATAGTGCCCGGTTTGTCCACAACCTTTTCATTGGCCAGAACCTCTCCTGCCATGATTAAAGCCCTAGCCTTCTCCTTGCTTGGGGCAAGCCCCTTTTCCACAAGCAAGAGGTCAATTCTGTGTGACATCCTGTTTCTAGGATAAGCCTCGCCGAGGCCACCGTCAAGGACATGCTTGACAGATGGGTTTAATAATGATAAATTATTAAGTTAGCGCTCATTGAGCTAGCCGGACATAGGTCGAAAGACCTGGGAAGCCGGGCTGACAATGCCGGTTCAGCTTTAAGTCTTTCGGCCTTTAACTATGATTGGGAGGGGTTAATGCCTACCGTTAGCCAGCTTATTCGCAAGGGGCGGAGAAAGGCGAAAAAGAAGACCAAGGCACCGGCACTTGGTATTACCTATAATGTCCTAAAGAATAGGGGAGGGCAGGGGCGCTCACCGCAGAAGCGGGGGGTATGTACCCAGGTGAAGACGGTGACGCCGAAGAAGCCCAATTCTGCGCTGCGCAAGGTGGCGCGGGTGCGGCTGACCAATGGGATTGAGGTGACAGCCTATATCCCGGGGGAGGGGCATGCCCTCCAAGAGCACTCTGTGGTTCTCATTCGTGGGGGGCGGGTGAAGGATTTACCTGGGGTGCGCTATCACATTATTCGCGGTGCCCTGGATTCGGAAGGGGTGGAGAATAGGCAGCGTGGTCGCAGCAAGTACGGGACCAAGCAGCCGAGGCGCTCCGTGGCAGAGTAAAGGAAGGCTAAGATGCCGAGAAGAGGACGAGTAACAAAAAGGCAAATCCCCCCCGATCCACGGTATCAGAGCGTTACTGTGGCTAAGATGATCAATAGGATGATGATCGGGGGCAAGAAGAGCTTGGCTCAAGCAATTGTCTATGATGCACTGAAGATCGTTGAGGAACGGGCTGCAAGGGATCCTGTGGATGCTCTGGAACAGGCGATCAAAAACGCCACCCCGCTTCTGGAGGTTAAGCCACGGCGCGTTGGTGGTGCTACCTATCAAGTCCCGGTGGAGGTTAGAGCCGGCCGCGGCCCTTCCTTGGCAATGCGATGGCTGGTGCGCTCAGCTAGGGCTCGAGGGGGAAAGTCCATGACCGAGAAGCTGGCGGCAGAGGTTGTGGATGCATTTCAGAGGCAGGGGGCGGCGGTCAAAAGGCGTGAGGATACCCATAGGATGGCGGAGGCGAATAGGGCCTTTGCCCACTATCGATGGTGATATGGTGGTAGGGGAGGAACATGCCCAGGACTTTTCCGTTAGAAAAAGTGAGGAATATCGGTATCATTGCCCACATAGATGCGGGGAAAACAACGATAACTGAAAGGATTCTTTACTATACTGGTCGCACCTACAAGCTGGGTGGGGTGGATGAGGGAACGGCGGTGATGGACTGGATGGAGCAGGAGCGGGAGCGGGGGATCACTATTACCGCTGCTGCCACTACCTGTTATTGGCAAGATCATCGCATCAACATCATCGATACTCCGGGGCATGTGGACTTCACCGCTGAGGTGGAGCGGAGCCTGCGTGTTCTCGATGGCGGGGTTGTGGTTCTCGATGCCGTGGCTGGGGTTGAGCCCCAGTCGGAGACGGTTTGGCGTCAGGCGGATAAATACAGTGTTCCCAGGATTTGCTTCGTCAATAAGATGGATCGCATCGGTGCTGACTTCCACCGCACCGTAGCCATGATAAAGGAAAGACTGGGCGCCAGTGCCCTGCCGATACAGTTGCCCTTAGGCAGTGAAGGCTCCTTTGCCGGCATGATCGACCTGATGGAAGAAAGGGCTTGGGCCTTTTCTGATGATCCTGACGCCATCCCCATGGAGCAAGATATGCCTGCTGAATATGAAGCAACTTCAAATAGATACCGGGAGCAGATGATAGAGATGCTGGCTGAAGCCGATGAGCAGGTGATGGTCCAGTATTTGGAGGGGGACACCATCACAGTCTCAGAGCTTAAGGCGGCTTTGAGAAGGGCAACCATAGCAAATAAGGTGGTGCCCGTTCTTTGTGGTAGCGCCTTAAGGAATAAAGGGATTCAGCCGATGCTGGATGCTATTGCATCCTATCTCCCCTCCCCCCAGGATATGCCAGCAGTGAAGGGTATCGAACCTAAGAATGGCAAGGAGAGTCATCGTCCTCCCGGCGATGATGTACCCTTTTCTGCTCTTGCTTTTAAGGTAGTTACTGACCCCTTTGTCGGGAGGTTGGTCTATTTCAGGGTTTATTCCGGGAAAGTAGAGGCCGGGGCTCAGGTCTATAATTCGAGGCGGGCGCGAAGGGAGCGCATCGGGAGATTGCTGCGGATGCATGCTAATCACCGTGAGGAGATGAACAGGGTAGAGACTGGGGACATCGCCGCCACCCTGGGCTTGAAGAGCACCTTCACCGGCGACACCCTATGTAATCTGCATGCGCCTATTATTCTGGAATCCATTAGTTTCCCCCAGCCGGTGATCTCCGTTGCCATAGAACCCAAGACCAAGGCAGATCAGGACAAGCTAAGCGAGGCCCTGACAAAGTTGGCCGAGGAGGACCCCACCTTTAGCATCAGATACGATGAGGAAACGGGGCAGACTATCATCTCGGGAATGGGAGAGCTTCACCTGGAGGTCATCACCGAGAGGTTGCTCCGCGAGTTCAGGGTGGAGGCCGGTGTAGGAAGGCCCCAGGTCGCCTATAGGGAGACAATCGCCGTTCCGGTGAAAGTTGAAGGGAGATTCATCAAGCAGTCTGGTGGCCGAGGACAGTACGGGCATGTCTGGATCGAGCTTCATCCTGGCGAGCGCGGAAGCGGTTTTGAGTTTGAGAACCGGATTCAGGGTGGCGTTATTCCCAGGCAATATATCCCCTATGTGGAGAGGGGGATTAAAGAGGCCATGGAGAGCGGCGTTTTGGGCGGGTATCCGGTGGTTGATCTCCGTGCCATCCTTTACGATGGCAGCTTTCATGAGGTCGATTCCTCGGAGATGGCGTTCAAAATTGCTGCCACCCTGGCGCTAAAGGATGGAGTGCGCCGTGCCCGTCCTGTGCTCCTCGAGCCGGTGATGAAGATGGAGGTGGCCACCCCTGAGGAATTCCTGGGTGACATCCTGGGGGACCTCAGTTCAAGGAGGGGGCAGATCACCTCTATAGACACCTTGGAGGCGACCAAGATAATCGGTTGCTTAATCCCTCTGGCGGAGGCCTTTGGCTATGCCACTGACCTTCGGTCGATGAGTCAGGGGAGGGCCACCTATTCTATGGAGTTTTATCGTTACGAGGAGCTGCCCCAGCCTTTGGCCGAGCAGCTTGTTGCCCGGGTAGGAGGAGTGGTCTAGATGCCGAAGCAGAAGATTCGGATCAAACTTAAGGCTTATGATCACAGGATACTGGACCGCTCCGCAGAGCACATCGTGGAGGCAGCGGAGCAGACCGGGGCTAAGGTGGCAGGGCCGATCCCCTTGCCCACTAGTATCAAGAAATTCTGCGTCATCCGTTCCCCCAATGTAGACAAGAACTCCAGGGAGCAGTTTGAGATTCGCACTCATAAGCGGCTCATCGACATTTTAGAGCCCACATCTAAGACCATCGATGCCCTTACTCGGCTCGACCTACCGGCGGGGGTGGATATAGAGATTAAGCTTTAGATCGGGGCATAAGGCCCCACTTCTAAAAGAGGACCTAGATCGAAAAAATGGTTGAAGGGATTATCGGGCGAAAAATCAGCATGACTCAGGTGTTTGGGCAGGATGGCCGGGTGGATTCGGTTACCGCCATCGAGGCTGGGCCTTGCTTTGTCATCCAGATCAAGAGGGTGCAAAAGGAGGGCTATGATGCCGTGCAGCTTGGCTTTGGCGAGGCGAAGCGGCTAAACCAGCCACTAAAGGGGCACCTGAAGAAGTTGGGCATGCTTAAACACCTGAGGGAGTTTAAGACCTCGGACATCGAGTCCATCGAGATCGGGCACAAGGTGGATGTAAGCATATTTAAGGCTGGTGATGTGGTAGATGTCAGCGGCATATCCAAGGGTAAGGGCTTTGCCGGGGTGGTGAAGCGCTACCACTTTGGTGGTGGTCCCAAAACTCACGGTCAATCTGACCGCCATCGCGCCCCGGGCTCCATCGGGGCCGGAACCACCCCGGGGAGGGTTCTTAAGGGGCAGCGCATGGCAGGACATATGGGCAACGAAAGGGTTACGGTGCGCAAACTCAAGGTCATTGAGGCTGATCCTGAGCGCAACCTGCTCCTTGTTCGAGGGGCGGTTCCCGGTGCCAGAAATGGACTGGTTACTATCAGGAAATCGAGCGGCTAGAGGGCAAGGATGTGTTTGGATTTGCCATTCGCAACGCGTTTAGGAGGGAGGGGGTTGCCCTTTTCGCCACCTGGGGACGGCTCTCGGCATCGCCCTGATGACGGTGTTACTCAGTATCTCCGATGGTATGGATAATATGATGACGCAAACGATGGACAGACTGGTGGGGGACGTGGTTGTCTACCCTCAGGATGCCCCCATGGGATTCATGATCGGGGGTGGCACCCCGATATCGGTTTCCTGTGTGGAGGACATCGAGGAGCTGGAACATGTGGAGCTGGTTTCCCCCTCGGTTATAGCTTTTGCACCTAAGAAGGTTGCCAGCTTCGGTGACCCGATAGGGGTTCCACTAGCAGGCGTAGAGTTGGGGTGGGACGCTAAGATGGATGGGGCCACCGCTCACATTGTCGGTGGCCGCTCTGTAGCGGCCGAAGCTGAGATTATTGAGCTGATGCGCAGGCTAAACTGGGAGCAAGGTAAAACCTTTATCATTGTCACCCATGATTGCCGCATTGCCGAGAGCACGCAGCGGATTTTTTATCTCCGGGATGGCAGGCTATTTGACAGCCCCGATGAGGAGTATGACTGATGGTGCAGGTTCCTGTTTATGACCTCAGCGGAGAGGTGGTTGAGAATATCGAGCTGAGGGATGATGTTTTCGGATTGACTCCCAACGAGGCGGTGGTTCATCAAGCCCTGGTGAGGCAACTGGCTAACGCCCATCAGGGCACTGCCAGCACCAAGACTAGGGCGCAGGTCTCTGGAGGAGGGAGGAAACCCTTCCGTCAGAAGGGCACTGGCCGAGCGCGGCGAGGGAGTTTAAGTGCCCCCCTCTATCGGGGAGGTGGTGTCGCCTTTGGACCTCATCCTAGGAGTTATCGCCAGGCAATGCCGAAGAAGATGCGCGGTCTCGCCTTGAGGTGTGTTCTCTCATCGAAGGCAGACCAAGGCGAGATGATGGTAGTTCAGGGACTCACCTTTGACCAGCCCAAGACCAGGGAGATGGCTCGCATCCTGGGTGCCCTAGGGATCAGTTCTTCAGCCCTTATCGTCACTGCTGAGCCCGATATTAACCTGTATAAATCGGCGCGCAATCTGGAGAGGATCAAAATCTTGCCCGCCAACCTGCTCAATGTTGTCGATCTTCTTTCCCATAAGATATTGATGATCACCGTTTCCGGGGTGAGGAAAGTGGAGGAGATTTGGGCGCCCAGGGAGAGGAAGGAGATGGCAGTGAAGGCGTCAGTACCCGGTGGGGGCGTGGAGGTATAAGGATGCACGTCCTAGAGGTACTTCGCCGCCCCATAATCACTGAGAAGAGCACTGCCCTTCAGGAGCGAGGCAAGTACACTTTTGAAGTGTTCAGGGAGGCCAACAAGCAGCAGATTAAGCAGGCAGTGGAGGAGGCATTTAAGGTGGAGGTGGCCAAGGTGAATGTGATCACCGTTCCCGGCAGGTGGCGCGGTCCAGGGAGGAGACGGGGACTTACCTCTCCGTGGAAAAAGGCGGTGGTTACCCTGAAGCCGGGGCAGAAGATCGAATTCTTCGAGGGCGTATAGGGGGGAAATCTTGCCGCTTAAAGTATTTAAACCAACATCGCCGGGAAGAAGGGGCATGACCGGTGCTACCTTTGAGGAGATAACCAAGAAGAAGCCCGAGAAATCGCTGTTGAAGCCCCTGAAAAAGAAGGCCGGAAGAAGCAATCAGGGCAGGATATCGGTGCGCCATCGCGGTGGCGGCGCCAAGAGGATGCTCAGGCTCATCGACTTCAAGCGGGACAAGCTGGGCATTGTCGGTGAGGTGGTCTCTATTGAATACGATCCCAATCGCTCAGCGCGCATCGCCCTTATAAACTACGCTGATGGGGAGAAGCGCTATATTCTCGCCCCCTTAAATCTGAAGGTGGGGGACACCATCATGGCCGGCAGCGATGCCGAGATAAAGGTGGGAAATGCCTTGCCGCTGAAGCTTATCCCTACGGGAACAGCGATCCACAATATTGAACTGCATCGGGGTAAAGGGGGGCAGCTGGTGCGCGGTGCAGGCGGTGTCGCTCAGCTCCTGGCCAAGGAAGGTAGCTATGCGCTAATAAGGATGCCCTCCGGTGAGATAAGGCGAATTCATATCGAGTGCTTTGCCACCATTGGTCAGGTGGGCAATGTCGATCATCAGCATATAAAGATGGGGAAGGCAGGGCGGCGGCGACACCTGGGGTGGCGCCCCACGGTGCGCGGCTCGGCAATGACTCCCCGGGATCACCCCCATGGTGGGGGTGAGGGGAGGTCCCCCGTGGGTATGCCTGGCCCCAAGACCCCCTGGGGAAAGCCGGCGTTGGGCTATCGAACTCGTAGGAATAAGGTCAGCGACAGCATGATCGTGAAGCGAAGAGGCAAAGGCAGGTAATTATTAGATGTCTAAAGAGGCCAGCGGTATCATCAGTCCAGCTATCAGCGCTCCTGACCCGTTTAGGGCGAACGTGAAAGGGCGAAAAGATGTCTAGGTCTTCGAAGAAGGGTCCCTTTATCGACCCCAAGCTGCTTAAGAAGGTGGAGGCGCTTAATCGCTCCAGCGAGAAGGCGGTGCTCAAGACTTGGTCACGGGCGTCGACCATTTTCCCTGAGATGATCGGTCACACCATTGGGGTGCACGATGGTAGAAGGCACGTGCCTATCTTCATCACTGAGGATATGGTGGGTCATAAGCTGGGTGAGTTTGCCTTCACCAGAACCTTTAGGGGGCATTCCGCCAAGTCGGAGAGGGTCGCTAGGATTAAGAAGAGGAAGTAGCCGTCTTATGGGGTTTAGAGGCTTGAGAGGTAAGATATGGAGGTAACCGCCACGGCAAGGTTCGTAAGGACATCGCCGCGGAAGCTGCGTCTTATTGGGGACACGGTGCGGGGGAAGAAGGTGGATGAGGCTTTGACCATCCTCAGATTTCTGCCCTCCCCGTCAGCAAGAACCGTGGCTAAGGTGGTGCAGTCTGCTGTTGCCAATGCCGAAAACAACTATGAGATGACTTCTGCCGACCTGAGGATCGTAAGGATTTTCGTTGATGAAGGGCCTACCCTGAAGCGGTATCGAGCAGGGCCTAGGGGACGGGCGAAGCCGATCCTCAAGCGTGCTAGTCATATTACTGTAGTCGTTGAAGAGGAGGAATGATTGGGTCAGAAGGTTCACCCTATAGGATTTAGGCTCGGCGTGACCAAGGATTGGCAGGCGAAGTGGTATGCCGATAAGCATTATACCGAGCTGTTGCAGGAGGATCTCAGCATTCGCAAGGGCATAGCATCAAAGTATGCTGAAGGTGATATCTCCCGCATTGAGATCGAGCGCAATGCTAATCAGGTGACGGTAACCGTCTATACCGCGAGGCCGGGCATTGTTATCGGCAGAGGGGGGCAGCGTGTGGATGAGGTGAGGCTTCTTCTGGAGGGGCTCACCGGAAAGCGGATTCGGCTTAACATTCAGGAGGTAGGCCAGCCGGAGCTGGATGCCTTCCTTGTGGCGAGGAACATTGCCCAGCAGATCGAGCGCCGCATTTCTCACCGACGTGCCATGAAGCAGGCAATATCTCGGACTATGGAAAGTGGTGCTCAGGGGATAAAGGTCACCTGCGCAGGAAGGCTCACCGGTTCTGAGTATTCCAGAAAGGAGACCCTGCACCGGGGAAGGGTGCCGCTTCATACCCTGCGCGCCGATATAGACTATGCCCAGGTTGAGGCGCGCACCGCTCTGGGTCGCAGTGGGGTCAAGGTGTGGATCTATAAGGGCGATATCCT
>JADFVG010000058.1 GCA_015222405.1 Chloroflexota bacterium | reverse complement strand
TGTGCTTGGGATGGTAAAGATAAATACAAGAACGATAGGGCTACGGGACTTGCAAAACGGGGTGTGCTGATTCCAGTTTGCCCAGAACAGCTTGGAGGATTAAGGACCCCGAGAAGCCGGCAGGAGATTCAGGGAGGCACAGGCGATGATGTCCTTGATGGCAGAAGCAGGGTTCTGACCAAAAAGGGAGAGAGTTCGAAAACACAGATTTGCGTCCTTATATCGAAGCTAACCGCATTGCCACCTACATATAAGGTTAGTATAATACGTGAAGAGGTAGGGCTCCGCATCAATGCTTTGGCGCAAGGAGAGAGCACAACACTTGGGACGTGTCGTAAGAAGGGGGTAAAAAGGTGAACAGGCTAGGGACAGAAGTGTTGATCATTGGAGGTGGGATTATCGGCACTGCCGTGGCTAGAGAGCTATCCAAATACAAGGTCGACGTCACCTTGGTCGAGAAAGAAGCGGATTGCGGCTGGGGCAGTACCAAAGCTAGCTTCACCTTAGTCTGCCAGGGGTGTGACTGTCTGGAGTTCAGGAAGGAGTATCAGAGGAGCAAGTATGTTTGGGAGAGCATTCCCCTGATGGAACCCCTTTGTCGGGAACTGGACGTGCCCTTCAAAACGATAGGGGAGCTGGGGATAATCAGAAACGATGAGCAGCTGTTAAAGTTTGGAAAGATGAAGGCGAGGGCCGAACAGTGGATCCCTAACCTAGCTGCGCACCAGTTTATCGACCGCGACACCCTTCACCAGATGGAGCCCAACGTAACCAGGGAGTTCATCGGTGGTGAACACGGGAGTGGGGAGGCAAAGTAAAGGACACAAGCGTGAGACATTGCCTCAGCCGCCATTCCTGGTTTCTTAATGTCTACACCCTTACCACGATTGTACGTAGTTTTTAGTGCCTTTGCTAATTGTTCTTCAATTTGGTCGTGCTGCGATTTGGGTGTCATGATGCGCCCCCTTTTAATTAGCGCTTTAGGTAATTATACCACATCTTTCAGCGTGGACTTTTATAACGTAATAAAGACATAAAGAAAGGAGGTAAATCAAATATCACGAAGGTATAACCAGCCAGTCATCGAAGCGATTCGTCGATTCTATGTCTTGCCGGTTATACTTCTGATTAGTATTTTTGCTGTCGGTGAAATCGCAGATTCTTTTACTAAATTATCAAGCGGACTAAACCTTTGATACGCGTTCATAGCATCACTGGCGTTGAGACTCTGTAAATACCGCTGTGTCATCGCAGGTGTCCTATAACCAAGAAGATACTTAAGACAGCCCCTCGCATTAATAGCTTTCATTCCTGCAAGCTAACAAACTGACGGATTGTTCAGTTTGAAAAAGGCTCTCTCGAGAGGCATGAAATCATGATCGGTACTTCGATGAGCCCTCTGCAGCTGACAATATCCGGCCAAATTAGCATGGTAAGAAGGGAAAAACATACGGGGGATTGCTCATGACGGAGAAGTTGAGGGTCAGGTCTATAACTGGAGGTTCAACCTATAGTTGCCAAACACTCACGAGCTGCTCAAAATCGATCATCCCGCTCTCAGCTATGTTTTCGACTTCGACCCCCGCCTCCACTGCGGCCGCCACCGGGTTCATCCCACCGAGTAGCACCACACCAACCCGATTCAGCCCTATGGCGATCTGACAAACAGGCTCGCTGGTGTTGCCCAAGGCATAAACCCCACCGATGCCAGCTTCCTTAAGCCTTGTAATAACCTCCTCAACGATTGATCTCGATGGTGCCGGTATCTCACGGAAATTGGCGAGTATCTTACCATTGCCCGTCCGAGATGCGTCGCCGACGCTGGTCATCCCTGCACGGATGTATTGCTCGGACGGATCCAGAGATGTGCCTCCGTAGTTGATAATAGCGACGAAGCGCCTCGGTTTCGAGTCCCTGATCTCAAGCACTCCTCCAAATCTCGATTCTATAGGGACACCCGACTTTAACAATACCCCGTTGATGACCACACTGCAAACTGTGGAAAAGCCTATTTTCCCGCTTGGGACAACTACACCACCAAGCCTTTCACCTTCCGATGCCGTTGCTACAAGTTCACTCACACACAGGCCAGCTTTGAATGCGTCCCTCATAGCCGCGAGGGCCTGGGGGAATCTGTCCTTGTCAAAGAGTGAAGTGTTTACCGGGAGTTCGCCAGTCCGTTTTTGGGGGTCAAACGTGGTGCCGAAAGCCAACAGTTCCAATTTCTCAAGGATGAAGCCAACCTGATCCGGTGCCAGTGCCATCCTGAGCTCCTCAAGCCCCTGTGGCGTAATCATCCTGCCATCTCGGCCCAGAGGCTGAGTATAGCCTCGCTCGTCTGTTATTCTCAGGTGGTATCTGACTGCTCTCTCGCTCAGGAAAATCCCGTGTCGCTCGAGTTCCCGGGCGATGGTGATCGACCCCAACGGCTCAGAGGATTCACTTAAGACCTTGAGGATAGATACTATCTTCCT
>JADFVG010000057.1 GCA_015222405.1 Chloroflexota bacterium | reverse complement strand
ATCTAAACTGGGCATTACTTGATTTTAGCTATTAGCTCTTCAACCTTGTCTAACGCCTTTCGAACTTTATCAACAGCTTTTTCGGTTCCCTCTATGGATTTAGCCTTTACCTGAGCTCCGGCTCTTGCTAATTCCTCCCCAGCATCGGTTATCGCCTGCCCGGCGTTGTCTAAGTATTCCTTAACGATAACCTTTGTCGCCTCAGCCTCTTTGGCTGATTTCGTTTCTGCCTCCGCTAATGTCTCCTTAACCTTAGCCAGAGCTTTCTGGGTTTTCTCCAGCGCCCTACCACTGGCCTCCGTAGCTCCCTTCTTGACAGAGTCTACTATCTCACCACTACCTGCTATAGTCTCTGCTATCCCTTCCCTTACCTTGGCTGCGGCTCTCTTCAATTCCTCGCTTATGTCCATTTAACCTCTCCCATGATGGTGATTATATTAGCTGATATAATAATAAAAGGGATGAGGCTATTTGTCAATATGTCGCAGAGCACAAGCCTGGGCCAAAAATTATGAAACGGCGATTGCACGTATTCCCCGTTGTTGCTATAATGTGTCGAGTTCAGCGAGTTCAACAGACACTCGAGCCATCACCCTCAACCATTAGCATCGGTCGAGTGTAGTTCACCCGCTGAACCCGAGGTTGCAATGTCAAGTTCCTCACCGAGAGCGTAAAGCGTGTCCCGTCCCGACCTTCGGGCCACTATCTCTGCCGGTAGCCGTTCTAGGACGCTGCTTTGGTAATTGGTAATTTGGTGAAAGGTTGAATCCATGTCGCACCCGAGAGACCAAAGCAATAACTTAAGGGTGGATCGGCTTGTGATTGTTTCAAATCGCCTGCCCATCGTCCTAACAAAAGGGGATCTGGGGGACTGGCAGGTTCAGCCCGGCTCAGGTGGATTGGTTACTGCCCTGGCTCCGGTCTTGCGTGACCGGGGAGGCCTATGGATTGGCTGGCCGGGAACGGTGGAGGAGGTTGACCTGGATGGGCTAGTGGCCATAGGGAGCCAGGATGCAGGATATATACTTAAGCCAGTCAAACTAACTGCGGAAGAGGCGAATCAATACTATTTCGGATTCTCCAACGAAATCATATGGCCACTTTTCCACGATATGCAATCGCGCTGCAATTTCGATCCCGCTTATTGGAATATGTACCAAGCGGTCAATTGTAAATTCGCGCAGGTGATAGCACAGAACACTGGAATGAATGATTACATTTGGGTTCACGACTACCACCTCACGCTCGTGGCCAAGGAATTGCGTGGCATGGAACTGGAGTGCAAGATCGGATTCTTCCTCCACATCCCCTTTCCCCCACTCGATATCTTCATTAAACTGCCGTGGCGGTTGCAGATTCTGCGAGCCTTGTTGGAGTACGACCTCATTGGTTTTCAGACCACACGTGACAGAAACAACTTCATCCATTGCGTCGAAGCCCTGATCAAGAGCATCCGTTACGACACTAGAAGGCAAGTATCTACAATCACTGTGCCAAACCGAGAAATCAGGGTTGGCGTTTTCCCAATTAGCATAGACTTCAATGAGTTTGCCCGACAGGCGGCAGCCAAGAGCGTAGCGGAAAGAGCCAGTCTGCTATATGAGGCCATACCCAACTGCCAGATCATCCTGGGTGTAGATCGTTTGGATTACTCCAAGGGTATTCCAGAGAAATTGCAAGCGTTCAGAAATACCCTGGAGCGTTTCGACGATCTACAGGGCAAGGTAACGCTGGTTCAAATTGTGGTGCCTAGTCGAGAGGATATACCGGAGTATCGGGAGCTAAAAACCGAGATCGAGGGCCTAGTGAGTGAGATTAATGGCAAATTTACCCAGCCGGGCTGGATACCGATTCAGTACATGTTTCGGAATCTGGAACGCACTGAGCTTCTCGCATATTATCGTGCTGCTGAGATCGCTCTGGTCACACCCCTGAAAGATGGAATGAACTTGGTAGCAAAGGAGTATTGTGCGGCTAAGGTAGATACAAACGGTGTGCTAATACTTAGTGAATTTGCCGGTGCAGCAACTCAGTTGCGTAGAAATTCGCTACTGGTGAACCCGTATGATATTGAAGGCGTAGCCAACGCAATCCATCGAGCATATAATATGAGTAGGGATGAACGGCGATCACGAATGCGAAGACTCCGCAAATCGATCCAGAAACGCGACATCTTCTGGTGGGTAGACTCCTTTCTCGGGCAACCATTGCCGATAAGGTAATATTTCATGTCCTGCCATTTTTCGTCATATAAAGGATATTCTAGATGAGGCCAGTATTGAGGTTGCTCCTGGCAATAGGAAGCAGATTGACCAGGCCATTCATCAAGTAGTTGAGGTTACCTTCACAGACTGTCCCAATACTTGGAAAAGGCTGAAGCAGCAGGTAGTAGGTGACGAGCAGAAGCGGCGCGATCTTATCAGGAAGCTGTAAGATGCTATCCGTTGAGATAAGAGCGTTTCTGGAAGTAGCCATTACCGGACTAGACAATTAGCCACGTTGTGCAATCCCTAACGAAGAGGCTGGCTCTTCCCAGGACGATACCCAGCCTCTTTGATAATCCTGATACCCTATAAAGCCGGCTTTAACTCTTACCTACTGTAAACATTTTGGTGCTGGCCTTGTTTCTCCTCCCAGACAGCTTCCCGGAACCTCTTGGGGGCTTGTCCGGGTAATTTCCTCTTCGAAAACTGAGAGTGCTTGCGTTCCATCTGGAAAACGGATTACTCAGATAACTCTAGCTCCTTGCCTAGCAGGAGCAGACCGAGCCCGCTGATGAGGCGGAGCCGGGTATGCGCAAGCCGGAGGGAGACAAGTTGGGTCAGTTTTTTCATCGCTTGATAGCCCAGACTAGGGTCATCAGCCATAGCCTTGCGAAGCATGTCACCCTTGATGGCTAGCACTGTGCAGTTGGTCATGCACCGGGCAGACAACGTGTATACGTGAGGCTCAACGAGGGCCGACCAACCAAAGCAGTCGCCTTTGGTGACCACCTCCACCGCCGTGGGTATGGCGGGACGGTCGGGCACAGGGCACACCTCCATCTCCAGCGCCACCCTGCCGCCTGTCAGAACGTAGAACTCCGCCGCTTCATCCCCCTCCTTGAAGACCATCATCCCTTCCTTGTAGGAGCCCCCACGGCACAGAACCGAGACCTTTTCCAAATGGCCTGTCTCCAAGCCCTCAAAGAGCTCAGAGCTTTTCAGGGTATCAATGATCGCCATCTTCCCTTACCTCCTGCAACATTCTTTGCTAGCGGCTGTGATTGTACCACACCTTTGCTGCGCTTGTCATTAGCTTTGTTGACTTTTTTGATCGCCTTTGCCTCCAGCGTGCAAATATAGAGTCACAATCCATCGGATTGTGACTCTATTACCCAACCGCCAACACAATTATCAGAAGCGGAAAGAGTACCAACTGAATCTAGAGATTGGTGCTCAGCTTCGGATACCGTTTCGGTGAGCGCAAAATCCGTCAAGGCAGAAGCAAGCGGATCGTCTTATCAATCCCTAACTGTGGGCTCAAACGAGCCACTCTTACCGCATCTCTTACATCCTGAGTCCTCCCCTCAAGCTTACGGGCTATCTCCTCGGCAAGCTCAGGGCTGACATTCTCACGACGTATCAATACCCCTTTAACCACTGTGCGATATTGCACTGTGTCGTAGGCTTCCAGCTTTCGTATGGCAAATCTGGACATCAGTTCTGGAGACAACTTGGCCACTTGGTTTGTGGCTGCTACCACCTTGATGGGAACAGTAACGTCAAGCGCCCTACCTTTCTTGGCCCGCACTAGCCTTCCGCCTTCCATCAAGCTGAGTAGGGCTGCGGTGTCAGCAGCGTTCATCTTATCGAGCTCATCTATAAGTAGAATCCGTGGCTCGCGTTCTGCTACTAGGTCCCACAGCCCCGCCTTGCTTGTCGCCGAGCCCACAAGCCATACTGCTTGCTCACCGCATACTCGCTCTATACCCCAGAGAAACAAAGATTTGGCGAGTGCCGGTGGCCCTGCCAACAACACGTGCACAGGCTTTTCCACAAGAAGTGCAGCCGTCAAGAGTTCCTTCACATCATCATGGCCTATGATGTCCTGGAACATGTCATTGGGCAGCGTCAGGCTTTCATCCAGAGGCTTCTCATAAGCCTCTGCTGGCTCTTCCAGAAGGTTTGCCTGCTCACGACCCAGTTCAGTAAGTGGCAATCCTCTATAGCTATTTGAGTGGAATTTCTCCTCTAGCAGTCCTTTTAGTAGTAGATTGTTTAAGGTGGCTGGCGCAACCCGGACATCAGTCCAACTCCACCCCAAGCTGAACTCTTCGGGGTCGTGGGTCTGCTCGTACTCAAGGATGTTGAATAACGCGTCCCGCTGCTTTTGGTTAAGGATCATCTTGCTCACCTCCTAGTAACAATGTGAGAGGGTACGACCAATGGAGATCTTTTTCCTGGTCAACCCTAGATCTCCAAGGACTTGAAACTGCTCCGTTCCTTATCATGATCATGGGGCATAGTAACTCCGGCAAACAAGTTCAGATAGGACGATACCACGTGAAAGCCAAGATATTTTCAGGAAAAGAGTGCGTTCAAGTTTAGCATTAGGGGAGCTAGCCTTCCACGTGTTCTCCTCTGCTCGGCCTACTTGCCGATCCAGCGCTGAGGCCAATCGCTAACGCCATGCTCCGTCCCGGTCACGCCCTCTGGTGAGGGGTCAAACTCACCCCCGGGGTGTATGGTGGCGTGGGCAGCCCGACTACGAGGAGGCCAAGCAGGTTGCAACGACCCAAAATAGGCGCCGCTAGTCGTATTAACGGCCCGCCACAATACGCAAAAGAGGTAGCTCTTCCCTCCAATCGAAGCCGGTTATCGGAGCATACAACAAGCACACCGTATGCAAACCTAGCATCCGCGAGCGATACAGCCATGATTTCCAGCAGTTCCTTTTCATGCCTAGGCAACGTGTGCCCACTTATGTGAATCAGGAACCCACCCAATCCTTTCTCCGCTAGGTTACCCAATACGATATCTATCTGGGCGTTAGAACCAGCAACTCCTAGTACGGATAGTGGGACGTTCTCACGGACTATCGAAGGCGCAAGCTGCTGCTTGAACTGATTGGCAATTTCCCTTTGCAGGTCGTCCCATGACCTTGCAGACATCCATCCACGCTCGACGCCCTCAAGAATGAGGTCTCGAAGACTATCCTGCAGACTACCCCAAATCCGATGGCTGGACACGTTCATGATCGTTTATCCGCGCCTTTCCCGCGCTCACTTCGCTTGGTGCATCAAGTTGCTTTCTTGGGGGACATTTCCATTCTTTATGTCTGAATCGTAAATAAACATACGATATTTGTCAAGCTGTGTCTATTTCCGTCCAGTTGTGCCTAATTAGTAGCAAGTGGCTAATATACATTCTAGTTCAAGGAGGCCAGCAGGTGGCAGAAGAAAGTGCGCGCTCACGGGATGTCGAGCGAATTTTTCTAACCTTTCAGGAGGCTCAAGAATTCCTTGGGGTAAGCCATCAAACGCTGTACAAACTGATGAAGGAGGGTTTGCCCTCACACAAAATTGGAAAAAAGCGGGTCTTTCTGAAAGAAGAACTGATTCAGTGGATAAAGGAACACTAGGTCCAGGCACCCGGTAGCGCGGGAACGATCATAGCCTGACCCTTTCCCCCGTTGATTCCCCCGTGGAGCAGAGCACGAAGTTGAGGCCTTCTACTCTTTTGAACAAAAGACAAAGCTGTGAAATCAAGGAGGCCCTTGTATAAAGGATTCAATCGCTTGAGCCTATGACCTATGTGAGCTTTTCTGGGTTTACCATGACGTTTACCATAGCGTTTACCTTATCGTTTACCATATATGGTTTACCCGCTTATAACGGGGAATTCCTCCCCCGAAATCGTAGCTAGTAGAGGGGTGAGGGGCCCCCCATCTAAATAGATACAAAAAATGCAAGAATTCTATTTCAAAAATAATGGATAAAAATGATATGATATAGAAGTTGGGTGATAATCAATCAAAGAAGGAGTTGATGACCGCCATCCGTGTAGTAGAATTCTCCTCGTAGACCTTTGATTATCCGGCGTGGTTTAGCAAGCAGTGACTGGGCTGTAGTTGTTGTTGCTAGTGACATCCTCTGAAGCGTGCTGACGTTTGCCTACACTTTGCCGACAAACTCTTCTTGGGATAGCTGGTATAATTGGAGCCGATCCTCCTCTGGATTTGCTAACATTTTGCTAACGAACTCCTGAGCACCCCCCGGCACAAGATGGTATGCCCAGATACGAAATCACCGCGACAGTCCAACACAGAGGCACAGAATCATAGCTAACAGCATAGGGTGGAACAAAGGGTTTCGAATTTCAAGACCGCCACCATAAACCGCTCGGTCACCCCTCCCCAACTAAAGCCAGCAGGAAGCGATCCCAAGAATGTCATAGTTTTGCTCGGGTTGCAGGATAGCCTGTGCTAATCATCGATGACCGCAGGCTATTATAACCGAAAGTGGGGCGAATTTCTATGCCGTGCCAATGATATTGCCCGCATCAGGGCCACGGCGAGCAATATGAATCCTCTAACATTGCTGGGTTAGAGGGTGAGCTGTTGAGATGGGAGCAGACCCACGATAAGGCCACATCAGGCTCTGGGCTACTTAACTCCACTCCAGCTCCTGGAGCGGTGGAATCAAAAACAAAGGGGGGGGTGATGTGTCACTAATGTACTGGACGAGTACAACATCTGGACATCAGTACGCTGCTGTGCTACTCTGGCGCATGGAATTCTTACGTTAGGAGGGAACAAGACAATGGCTGAGAAGTATGATGCCATCGTAGTTGGGGCGGGAATTGGTGGCTTGGCGGCTGCCCTTATGCTTTCACATCGAGGCCGGAAGACCTTGCTCCTGGAAAAGCACAGGTTTCTCGGAGGAAGGCTATCATCGTTTGACAGGCGTGGTTTCCACGTCGATTTAGGAGTTCACCTCATATCCAGAAGTGATAAGGGTCCCACTGGCGATGTGCTGCGTCGCGTTGGAATACCGGACCCCATCCAGTATATCAAGGTCCGGCCCCGTTCCAGCTATCAGGGCAAGGTCCTTACCTTCCCCCACGATTTCAAAGAAATGGTGTCGGAGAAGGACTTCAACGGCCTGATGAACTTTCTCGGAGAGATCCGCTTTATGCCAGAGGAGAAGATGAAAGAATACGATGACGTGTACCTGCAAACGTATCTCTCCCAGTACACTGAGGAGCCAATGATCCACGGTTGGGTCGAAAGCATCTCTGGCATCTATACTGGTTCTCCTATCTCGCTTGCCAGCACGGGTGAATTCATGCGCTGCTTTAAGTGGGAGGCCGAAACCAGGGCATCGGGCTACCCTGATGGGGGCTGCAGCGCTATCTCTGACGCCTATGGAGATGGGATAAGAAAGTTCGGCGGCGAGATCAAGTTGGGAGCCGAAGTCCAGAAGATTGAGGTGGGAAGGGGCAGTGTCAATGGTGTGATGGTTGGAGACGAAGTCTACCAGTCGGATGTGGTAGTCTCCAATGCTGACATCAAGAACACGGTTCTGAATCTGGTGGGCGCCGACCATTTCCAGTCCGACTACGTGGACTATGTCAAGGGGCTCCGATACTCGGGGGGTGGTGCCACGGTAGTACGAATTGCACTAGATAAGAAGCTGACCGATATCATGATGCTGGGCCATATCGCCACTTTCGATAGGGAAGCCTACGCTAAAAAACTTCAGAGCGGCATAATACCCGACGAGCTAGGCCTTATGGTGGTTGTCCCCTCCAACTTCTCCACTAAAGTCGCTCCTGAAGGAAAGCAGTTGATCTGTGTTGTTAGCGGTGGCCTCGGGAGGGGGGCACCGAAAGAGTTGAAGGAAGCATTGGCAGAAGCCATAATCAACACGACGGAATCAATTGTCCCCGGGCTGCGGCAGCATACTTTATGGACAAATACCATGACCCCCGATGACCTTGCGAACACGTTGGGCGAAGATGGAGCCGGCATTGGCATCGCTCAGATAGTAGGTCAGGTTGGGGATAAGCGGCCCAAGATAAAGACGCCCATCGAGGGTCTGTACATCGTGGGGGGCGAAGCCGGAGGTACTGGCGTCGGCATCGAGCTATGCATCAATAGCGCTATTGAGTTCATGGACGAGCACTTTCCTCTCGCATAGCAAGGGCGAACATCGCCGTCGTTACTACTTAGGCTGTAACCGGGGCTGCAACCGGATAGATGTTCGGCGTCCGTTTAGCGCTGTATCCGTACTATGTTCTTTTAGTCAATGGGCCGGGTAATTTGTTTCTGAGGAAGCATCATGGTATTCTTCAATCACTGGTTGGACTGCGCCTAAATTTGGCTTTCAAGGCTTCCATTTCCTGGGCAGCCTTCAGTTCCTCCTCCGTCATTGGCTCCCAGGATTTGAGCTTCTCGCCCTCTATCCTGACCTTAAACAGCCCCTTGCACTTGGCGCATTTGAGGGGGCCTTGGTAGTCCGACTCAAGGAGGAACACCTGAATCTCTTGCCCGCACTGGGGACATGCTATGGTTTGCATGGTTAACCTCCGCTATAAACGGGTTACCTGATGACCCCAAACCCAGTATAGGGGCGGAGTACCTCGGGTACAATAATGCTGCCATCGCTCTGCTGATAGTTCTCGAGCAGGGCGATGACCACACGGGGTAGGGCAAGTCCTGAGCCGTTTAGGGTGTGGACGAAGCGGGGTCCTGCCCCGGGCTCAGGACGAAAGCGAGTATTGGCACGGCGTGCCTGAAAATCGCCGCAATTGGAGCAGGAGCTGACCTCGAGCCATTCGCCACAGCCAGAAGCCCACATTTCAATATCGTAAGATTTTGTTGAGGCAAAGCCCAGATCACCGCTACATAGCTCCAGCACTCGATAGGGGATGCCCAGCCGGTGGCTGACTTCCTCAGCGTTATTCACCATCTTCTCCAGCTCTTCATCTGAAGTTTCAGGCTCAACAAACTTGTACAGTTCCACCTTATCGAATTGATGTCCCCGTTTAATTCCTCTGGTATCCTTCCCCGCCGACATCTTCTCGCGGCGAAAGCAGGCGGTGTAGGCCACATAGTAGATGGGGAGGGTGCCCGGGGGCAGGATTTCATCGCGGTGAAGGTTAGTTAGCGGCACCTCGGCGGTGGGCACAAACCAGAAGTCATCCTCCTCGTCGTGGTACAGGTTATCGGCAAATTTGGGCAGATTGCCTGAACCTATCATGCACTCCCGCTTCACCATGAACGGGGGATATATCTCGGTGTAGCCATGCTCCGTTATGTGGAGGTCGAGCATGAAGGAGATGAGGGCACGCTGAAGGTGAGCCCCAAGCCCGCAGAGGACATAGAAGCGGGTGCCTGAGAGCTTAGCTCCGCGGACAAAATCGATGATTCCCAATTTCTCGCCCAGCTCCCAGTGGGGCAGGGGTTTGAAATCGAATTTTCGCACGTCCCCCCAGCTTCTAACAACCCTGTTTTCGCTTTCGTCCCTGCCCAGCGGGACGGTGGGGTGAGGGATATTGGGGATGCGCAAAAGGAGGTCGTTAAGCTGCTCCTCGGTTGCCCTGAGCTGCCCGTCCAGCGCCTTAATTCTGTTCCCTATCTCCCGCATCTCCTCGATGAGCTGAGGTGGCTTCTCATCCATCTTGCCCAGCTTCTTGCTCACCTGGTTGCGCTTTGCCCTCAGTGCCTCTACCTCAGGGAGCAGGCTGCGCCGCTGCTCATCTAGGACCAGGATATCATCCAGGGGCTCGCTGAACTGGCGCTTCTCCAGCGCCTTGCGAACGAGATCGGGGTTTTCACGGATGAATTGCAGGCTGAGCACAAAAATCCCCCTCCCTCCAGGTCACAGCTCTGGTCAGATAACCAACTTTGATTATTCCGTCTTCATCAGGAGCCTTGAGATTCCTCCCACAAGCACTAATACCGCTCCTGCCCCAGCTACGTAGAATCCCCAGGCTATATCTCCCCAATCGAGGTCGATATCGTATATGTGGTATACAAAGTGCCCGACAATGGCCAGGGCGCAAAGGGCGAGACCAACATAGACCATTCCAGAAACACGCCCCAGATTTCTGGCTACGATCACTGCTGCCAGGCAAAGACCTCCCATTACATACAGGATTATCCCCTGGCCATAATCTAGTCCCTGAGTTGGCAATACCAAAACATCCGCCCATTGCAAAAAGGGGCCGACAAGAAGTGCCAGGGCGCCTATTAAGGCAAGCAGATCCGGCGCGCCAAATGCCCTCTCGCCAATTTCAGGGGCCTCCTTTATCTTCGGCGGCTTGGGCACAACCACCTTGGCACCGCAGTTGGGGCAAAACTTACTCTCCTCTGGTATCTCGGTGCCACATTGGGTGCAAATAGGCATTTCTCACCTCCTTCGACTTTATTATCTCTGGCCTGTGGCCAGTATAACCCTTTTACTTAGAGCGTAGCTGGGGAAAGAGGATTACCTCACGGATGGAGTGCTGCTCGGTGAGCAGCATTACCAAGCGGTCGATGCCCAGTCCCAGACCCCCTGTGGGCGGCATGCCATGCTCTAATGCGACTAGGAAGTCCTCCTCTACCCTCTCCGCCTCCTCATCCCCCAGGGTGCGCTGGAGCATCTGCTGCTGAAAGCGCTCCCGCTGCTCGATGGGGTCGTTGAGCTCGGTGAAGGCATTGGCGATCTCCATCTCTCCGGCAAAGGCCTCAAACCTCTCCACCAGATGGTCGTTATCTGGCTTTCTCTTTGCCAGAGGCGAGAGTTCAACAGGGTAGTCGATGACGAAGGTGGGTTGAATAAGATTGGGTTCGACAAAGTTGGTGATCAGGCGGTCGATCAGCTTTCCCCGGCCACCGATATCAGACACGTCTAAACCCATGGCTTCCATCTGGCGGCGCAGGGAATCTTCGTCCAGATGCTGCTCAAAATCAATGCCACATCCATCCTTGATGGCATCGCGCAGGGTGATGCGCTGCCACGGGGCTGAAAGCTCCAGGGCAGTGCTACCAAAGCTGACCTTCGTTGTCCCTAGGACCTCCTGGGCAACAGTGGAGATCATCTCCTCCACCAAATTCATCACATCGTGGTAGTCGCTGTAGGCTTCGTAGCATTCGAGCATGGTAAATTCAGGGTTATGCTTCGTCGAGATGCCCTCGTTACGGAAAATGCGGCCAATCTCGTAGACCTTGTCCAAACCGCCAATGATGAGTCGCTTGAGGTGAAGCTCGGTGGCGATGCGCAAATATAAGTCCTGGTCTAGGGCTTGATGATGGGTGATGAAGGGGCGAGCCCTAGCTCCAGTGGCAACGTAATGGAGTACCGGGGTTTCCACCTCGATAAAGCCTCGGTTATCAAGGAAGCGCCTTATCGCGGCGATAACCCTGGCTCGAAGCTTGAATATTGGTGCAATCGCCTCATTGGAGATGAGGTCGAGGTATCTCTGCCGGTAGCGCTTCTCAACATCGGTGAGCCCGTGCCATTTCTCAGGCAGGGGCTGAAGTGACTTGCAGAGCAGGGAGAAATCGGAGGCAGCTACGGTGATCTCTCCACTGTGTGTCCTGAACATCGTGCCGCTGACGCCAATGATGTCCCCGATATCGAACTCCTTGAGCAGTTCATATTTCTCTTCCCCCAGGGAGTCGCTGCGGAAATAGCACTGGATCTTGTCGCTGCCGTCGCGAATATCGATGAAGGTTGCTTTCCCCATGGGGCGAGAGCTCATTATGCGACCACAAAGGTGCACCAGGGGGGGGTTATCACCGCTTCCTTCCCACTTCTCAAAAAGGATAACAGCCTCCTTTACAGTATGGGTGCGATGGCAGCGGTGGGGGTAAGGGTCGATGCCTCGCTGGCGAATTCTGCTGAGCTTATCCCGCCGCTGTTGAACTATGGTATCTATTCGAGCCATGTTTCTACTTTATCTCCGTTATCGTCAGCTTGAGCACCCCTGCGGGAACCGTTACCTTTACCTCATTGCCTACTCGCTTGCCCAGGAGAGCCTTGCCTACAGGCGATTCGTTAGAGATTTTGCCCTTGCCGGGATTTACCTCAATGCTGCCGACAATGGTGTAGTGCTCCTCACTGCCATCCTGATGGCGTACTGTAACCTTTGACCCTAGCTGAACCAAATCAGCGGCCTCAGGATGGATTATAACTGCATTCTTTATGATCCTCTCCAGTTCCAGGATTCTCCCCTCGACGAAGCCCTGCTCGTTCTTAGCATCCTCGTATTCCGGGGAACTCACAGTGCTGCGCAGCTCCTTGGCCTTCTGAATCTTCTCCGCTACCTCTTGGCGGCGGACGGTGCGCAGATGTTGCAGTTCCTCCTCAAGCTTTGCCAAGCCCTCTGGTGTAAGGAAATTCCCCTTTTCAGCCATTGTAGTACCTCCTGCCACCGCTACTAAAAAAGACTGAAGGTCGCCGACCCTCAGTCAGGGCTATCTAATTTTTACATATTATACAGGTTATTGGCCAAATTGTAAAGGGCTTGTACTCGTCCAGTACATTAGTGACACATCACCCCCCTATATTACCCTTGTTTGGCTTCACATTTAGTGCTAGAATGAAATGTTACCCTGACGACACACAAGGGAGCAGACGATGCCTCTGGATGCCATAGTTGTTAAAGGGGCGAGAGAGCACAACCTGAAAAATATAGATGTGGTCATCCCCAGGGATAAGCTGGTGGTGATCACCGGCGTTTCCGGTTCAGGCAAGAGTTCCCTGGCCTTTGATACCATCTATGCTGAAGGGCAACGTCGTTATGTTGAGTCCTTGTCCGCTTATGCCCGTCAGTTTCTGGGGCAGATGGAGAAGCCTGATGTCGACTATATCGAGGGGCTAAGCCCAGCCATCTCCATCGACCAGAAAGGGCCAGGCAGAAATCCTCGCTCCACAGTGGGCACGGTAACCGAGATCTATGACTATCTACGCCTCCTCTTTGCCCGGGTTGGTCACCCCCATTGCCCCAAGTGCGGGCGGGAGATCTCGCAGCAAACGGTGCAACAGATCATAGATGCCCTCCTCGAACTCCCCCAGGGAACAAGGATCGAGATCATGGCACCCCTGATCAAGGACCGCAAGGGGGAGCATCAGGGGATTTTCGAAGACCTGAGAAAGGCGGGCTATGTCAGGGTCAGGATCGATGGGCACATCCATGACCTCGCCGAGGAGTTCGACCTGGACAAGAACAAGAGGCACACCCTTGAGGCGGTGGTCGATAGGCTAATCATCGAGGACAAGGAGCAACAAGGCCGCCTTGCCGATTCTGTGGAGACTGCCTTGAAATTAGGCGCTGGGGTAGTGCTAGTCTCCATAGTTGACGGAGAGGAGCTTCTGTTCTCAGAGCACTTCGCCTGCGTTCATTGTGGCATCAGCCTGGGGGAGATAGCCCCCAGGACCTTCAGCTTCAATAGCCCCCACGGAGCCTGCCGCACCTGCACCGGACTGGGGATAAAGATGGAGGTCGACCCCGACATGCTCATCCCCAACAAGGAACGCTCTCTGGCTGAGGGTGCTATCAAACCCTGGGGCTGGTACTCCTGGCATGCCTATGAGATGGAAAGGCTGGCCCGGGAGCATGGATTTTCAGTCCATACCCCGATCAAATCGCTAACCCCGGAACAAATACGACTCATTCTCTATGGTGAAAGGGGGGAGCTGGTTCGTTATCGCAACCGCTTTGGCCGAATTCGGGAATACTTCACTGGCTACGAGGGGGTAATACCCTACCTGGAACGCATCCATCGCGACACCGAATCGGAGCACACTCGCTCGGAGATCGAGCGCTACATGACCTCCCACCCATGCCCCGCCTGTAACGGGCAGCGGCTGAGACCGGAATCACTGGCGGTGACCATCGACGACAGGAACATCGCTGAGGTAACCGCCATGTCCGTGGATCAGGCACTGGAGTGGACAGCGCTTCTGGGGGGTGATGGCAGGAAGAGAGTGCTCAGCCAGCGCGAGCTTACCATCGCCCGCCAGATCCTGAAGGAGATTCGCGCCAGATTAGGTTTCCTCAAGAACGTCGGCCTCGATTACCTCGGCCTGGATCGCCGCTCGAGCACCCTCTCCGGCGGTGAGGCACAGCGGATTCGCCTCGCCACCCAGATCGGCAGCGGCCTCATGGGGGTGTTCTATATCTGCGATGAGCCCACGGTAGGCCTGCACCCCGCCGATGACTATCGCCTCATCGATACCCTGAAGGAACTCAGGGACCTGGGAAATACCATCCTGGTGGTGGAGCACGACGAAGCGATGATGAGGGCTGCCGACCACATCATCGACATGGGCCCCGGCGCCGGGGAGCATGGGGGCGAGATCGTGGTCACGGGAACAATAGAAGACATCATGAGCTGTGCCGATTCCATAACCGGTCAGTATCTCAGCGGAGCCAAGGAGATCCCCCTTCCCCAGAGGCGCCGCCCCGGCTCGGGGGCTGAGCTGGTGATAAAGGGGGCTCGCCAGAACAATCTGAAGAACATCGACGTTCATATCCCTCTGGGCAAGTTCGTTTGCATCACCGGGGTCTCCGGCAGCGGCAAGAGCACGCTGATCAATGAAATCCTGTATAAGAAGCTGGCCCAGATATTCTACAAAGCCAAGGATCGCCCTGGCGATTGCGATGGCATCGAGGGCCTGGAGCAAATTGATAAGGTAGTCAATATTGACCAGTCTCCCATCGGCCGCACCCCACGCTCAAACCCCGCTACCTATACCGGTATCTTCACCCCCATTCGCGAGCTCTTTGCCACCGTCCCCGAAGCTCGAATGCGGGGCTATCCTCCGGGGCGCTTCTCCTTCAATGTTAAGGGAGGGCGCTGCGAGGCCTGCCGCGGCGAGGGCTATATCCAGATCGAGATGCAATTTTTGCCCGATGTCACCGTCCCCTGTGAGGTGTGTAAGGGGAAACGCTATAATCGTGAGGCCCTGGAGATAAGATTCAAAGGCAAAAATATCGCCAATATCCTGGACATGAGCGTTGAGGAAGCTCTTTCATTCTTTGAGCATTTTCCAAAGGTGAAAAGCAAGCTGGCAACACTGAAGGATGTTGGCTTAGGCTACATCAAGCTGGGGCAGCCGGCAACAACCCTCTCCGGAGGCGAGGCGCAGCGGGTTAAGCTCTCCACCGAACTCTCCAAGAGAGCAACGGGAAGGACGCTCTACATCCTTGACGAGCCCACCACCGGGCTCTCGTTCGCTGATGCCGAAGCCCTGCTTCAGGTGCTGCATCGCCTGGTCGATGCCGGCAATACGGTGATCCTCATCGAGCACCACCTTGACATGATTAAGAATACCGATTACATTATCGACCTTGGTCCCGGTGCTGGCGATAAGGGGGGATACATTGTCACCACCGGAACCCCAGAGGAGGTTGCTCAGGTTGAAGACTCTCTCACCGGGCAATACCTCAAGGCGAAGCTGACAAAGGCAAGAGCGGTTAACGTTCTACAATCAATAGCGAAACCCGCTTAAAAGCTGGGTGCTATACAATAATGAGGAAACTTCGATTGACAAGCCTGAGATTACGCTTCTATAATATTGTCTACTTTGGCACATGACGACAAGATTGGTCGGGCACGGCCTATCGAGGTTTGATATGGGAAATCACGGGGAAGATTTAATTCAAAGGGCAGCTAAGGATTTGATAAATAGCGGCTGCGCAATTGCCCTGACTGGCGCTGGAATTTCAACCGAGTCAGGAATCCCTGATTTCCGAGGGCCATCGGGGGTTTGGACCAAAGACCCCGAAGCAGAAAGAAGAGCTTACCGAAGCTATCAGGCATTCCGAGAGGATCCCAAAGGATGGTGGGAAGAAAGATTATCCAGCCCGGTTAGTCTATTAGGGGACTTGGAAAAAGCGATGCCAAATCCTGGTCACCTTGCTTTGGCCGAACTAGAAAGAATGGGCATCTTGAAATGGGTAATCACTCAAAACATTGATGGTCTTCATGAAAAGGCGGGGTCCAAAAATGTTTTGGAATACCATGGCTGCGCTTTTAAGCTAAGATGTGTCTCTTGCGGTTCAAGATTTAAGCGAGATGAATTTGACCTAGAAAAATTAAAGACAGAAAATCAACTGCCGCCTCGCTGCCCAAAATGTGGAGGAGTAATAAAGAGCGATACCGTTGCTTTTGGAGAGCCAATTCCCTCAGATATTGCCCATCAAAGCTTAGCCGAGGCCTGGAGATGTGATTTGATGCTAATTTGTGGAACTTCAGCCGTAGTTTATCCTTTTGCTAATTTACCGATAACAGCTCGGGAAAAGAGAATTGAAAAAGAAAAGGCAACTGAAACCGGCCTGCATGTGGTAGAGAAAATCCCAGCTGTAATCATAATTGAGATAAATGCCGAGCCAACTCCTCTAACTTACGAGAAAATCTCGGACTATCTAATTCAGGGGAAAACTGGGGAAATTCTGCCCAAGATAGTTGAGGAAGTGAAAAAATCGAGGAAGGGATGATTTAGATCGGCCGGCTACTGCGCCCGTGGCCCTTTTCTCAGTCCCTTCCACCATAGCCTATTCCCCCAATCCTTACCGTCAGGTCTTCCCCGACCTCCACCCGAGCCCCCAGGATGCTTTCCACCAACCACAGATTGGTTTCAATGTGCTCGGTCATCCTTGGGATGCGGTACTCGCTTAGTCCTTCGGCGAGAGCAGCATAGAGGATGAGCTGGTCAGCAAGGTATCTATCCACGGTGGCACCTGTCGATAGGTCCTCCACCAGGGTTCTGGCCACATACCTCGCGATTTCCTCAGAGCTCCTCCTCGGCTGCCCAGCCATATCAGCCCCGATTATGCACCCGGTGTCAGTTTGAGCGTACAAGGCGAGGGCAGCCCCTGCCTGAAGCGCCGTGTCGTCATAGATCGCCTCTATCCGGGCATCATATCCCCTGGCCATGAGGGTCTCCCTGCACTTCTGAGCCATGCGCTGGCTCACCTTTCTTTCCCTGAGGTGAGAGGAAAGGGCAATGCCTTCGATCTTGACAAGCTTGCCCTGCTGCCGCAGCCTCAGGGGCTGGAGCCTTCCCTCAACGGGGCTCACCTTCACCTCAATGACGCCTCCCCCTTTAGGAACATAGCCGGGGCGGATTATCTCAAGCTCAACCCCAATCCCCATCTTAGTGAGAACAGGGAAAAGGACATGCTGCATATGGTATACCGAGGGGGCAAAATCCTGGAACAGGCCGCCCGATATTCTGAAACGACTCGCTTTAGTGGCAAAGCAAGCCGCCGGAAGCACAGTCATAGCGAGCATGGTGGTGGAGCCAGCGGTGCCGATATCCCATTCATAATTGCCACCGCTTATCTCATCTCCCGCTCTGAAGGTTATCTCGCCAGAGCCGACCTTGCCCCCTTTGAGTGTGCCCTGGCATAACTCCCTCGCTGCCTCAATGGCCTTGAGGTGTTGCGGCCTTAGCCCTGGTTTATCCCTCCGCGCTCTGATATTGGTGAGGCTTAATTCCCTGCCAAGCAAGCATGCCAGTGCTACAGCATACCTCACAATGGTACCGCTTCCTGATCTCTGCGCTCCGTCTACCTGGATCATTTTGATCCTCGCTCAGCTAGCTGGCGCTAACGGCAAAGCCAAAAGAACGAATTGCTTAAAAGGATCTGATAGGCACGTAAACTTGCTCCTGGCATACACTAATAGGGGAAGAAACAAAAGTTGCCACCAAAGGATACGGAGCAGTCCCGGTTCACCGTGTGGAACTCCTCACAGGGGCTTACAAATCGGCCTCGAGGCAGAGGAATAGGGTCTCCCTCTCGTGCCTAAATATGGAAAATTCCATGACGGAACATTCCATCCTCTTTCAGGGTAACAAAACGGGGTTGGAAAAGCAAGATCGGCCACTGGCTGTGGCCAGTACTTTTTGAGGTCTAGCCCTTACCTATGCGGAATACCTTTGTGCCACAGGTAGGACATACGCCCTGAGTAGCAGGACGCCCATTCTTCAAGGTGATGGATCTTGGGTTCTTGATCTCTCTCTTTGCCCGGCACTTCATGCAATAGGCTTCCATCTAAGACTCCTTTCTATTTGCCTCGTCATGAATGACAGCAAACAACCGCCTATATATCAAAAGCATCTGGTCTCAAGAGATGGGGGCAAATTTGTCTCGTATTCTCCCCCACTGCATTCTGGCCCACTGGGGCGAATTCATAATGGCTTGGGGCGTATTGTAAATCGCCCGTGGCAAAGTCACCAGCCCTCCAGGCAGCACAAAGACCACGAAAAGTAAAATGCCGCCGAAAAAGAGACCAGCCCACTCCTGGAACACGCGTAAACCCTCAGTAAGACCGATTAGCGTGAAAGCACCAACGATGGGCCCAACAGGCGACATCAGGCCGCCAACAACAGGACAAATCATAATAAGTAGCGAACTTAGGAGCTGATACTCCATTGGAGAAACATAGTGCCAGTAGTGAGCCTGGAAACCACCAACCAGCCCAGCAAAAAGGCCAACTATAGCGAAGATTACCAGTCTATACTTGAAGGTATCCATCCCCAAATGTCGGGCCAATTCATTGTTCTGGGCCATAGAGAGCATGGACAAACCCACTCGAGTACGCTCTATGCGATACATAACAAACATCGTAACTGCGGCGATGATTATAATCAAATATAAGTAAGGGGTCCGATCGATACCAAAACTCCCATATCCCGGAAACGAGAAGGCTGGGATATCAAGAACTCCGCCGATGCCGTTTGTTAATGAACTCCACATTATCAACACATAGCGAAAGAGCTCGACGAAAGCCATGGTAAGAATGGCAAACATCAGACCGGGAACCTTGAGACAAATGATGCCGATGGGTATGGCAATGAGGGCTGCCATTATAGCCCCGAAGAAGAGGCCGGTCCAAGGGTTAGTGAGTACAGGTATGTCCACCTTTGTGGTAAGTAAGGCCGCGGTATAAGCCCCGATGCCGGCGAAGGCAATAGCTCCGATGGTGAGCCGCCCGGCAAGAAAGAGAAAACGAAACCCGTAGCCAAGACAAGTGAAGATGAGGCACGAGATTAGCACCATCACCCAGTACTGGGAAAGAAGCTCCGGTGACGCAAACAGGAGTCCGAGCACAACAAGGGATGCTCCTATTATTATCTTCGTTCTTCGGCTCATCTTCTCCTGCCTAACAATTTGGTCCACAAAGCATATTTAGTGCTGACCCCTCGTCCATTCACCTCTTACTCGCCAGGCATCCCGAGACGTAGTGGTTTGCCAAAAAGACCCCAAGGTCTGAACAGGATTACTACCACCAGCATTAGGAACATTGCAATGTAACCGGCTTGAGGGTTGATGTAGACGGTACAATAACTTTCTGCCATCCCGAGCATAAAGCAGGCAGCCAGGCAACCATTCCAGCTTCCCAGGCCACCAAGGATGATCGCCATCATGCCCTTGATCATCCAGGCCATCCCCACGGCAATGTTGACACCATACATTGGGGCCATAAGCCCACCGCCCATCGCTGCCAGAGCGCAACCCGCGAACATGGCAGTTCTAGCCATGGCAATTGAGCTTATTCCCTGCAAGTAGGCAGTATCCGGATCTACGGCCGTGGCACGCATTGCCCGGCCAACCCTGGTCCGGGCGAGGAAAAGTGACACCCCCGCCATTGAACCTATACCTACCGCAATTACCAGCCACCTCCAGTTGGTCATGACAATGCCCCAGAAGTCGGTTGTCCCTGAGATAACGGGGCCTACATGTTTAAGTTCCGGACCCCAGACCTGAACCACACCTCCCTCAGCCAAGTATAATAGTGCTACGCCAACAACGATGATGGGAATAAAATCGCCGTAGAAACGGCGAAAGGGAAACCTTTCCATTATTATCCCCGCCACACCCATGATGACCAGGCCGAGGAGGGCGGCAATCCAGAAGTTAAGGCCCCAATTCTCCCTGAAGCTCCAGGTGGCAAAACCACCCAGCACCAAGACATGACCATGAGCAAAGTTGAAGACGCGGGCAATGCCGAGGACGAGGTAGAATCCCACAGCAACCAGCGCTATGAGTCCTCCAAGCAGCACCCCATTCAAAAAGGACTGGGCAGCTAGCGTTACGTCCATTCTTCAGCCCCCCAAGAAGGCCTTTCTCACTTCCTCGTTGTGTAAAAGCTCTTTGCCCGCGCCCTCAAGCTTGACCGTGCCGGTCTCCAACACGTATCCTCGGTCGGCTAAGTTGAGAGCCATTACCGAATTCTGCTCCACCAGGAGAACACTGACCCCTGTGCGGTGGATATTGGTGATGATGCGAGCCACCTCTTGCACCATTATCGGCGATAGACCCAGCGATGGCTCATCCAGTAAAAGCAATTTTGGCCTGGACATCAGGGCCCGAGCTATAGCCAGCATCTGTTGCTCGCCACCGCTTAGAGTCATTGCGTCCTGCTTCGACCTCTCTCTTAATACCGGGAAGCTTTCATAAAGCGCTTCCATATCCCTCTTTATCTCAGCCTTGTCCTTGCGAATATGAGCGCCGACCTGGAGGTTCTCTTTTACGCTCAACATCATGAAAACCCTCCTCCCCTCAGGACAGTGACTGATCCCCATGCTGACGATCTCTGAAGGCCCCTTCCTACCAATCATCTGGCCCAGGAACCGGATCTCCCCTGAGGTTGCGTGTTTCACCCCGGAGATGGTTCTCAAAATAGTAGTCTTGCCCGCGCCATTGGCACCGACGAGGGCCACAATCTCCCCTTCACCAACCTCAAACGAGGTTCCCCTTACCGCCTCGGCACCCCCATAGTGTACCCACAGGTCTTTAACTTCAAGTAGCATAATCCTCCTGACTCCCCAGGTAGGCTTCAATAACATCCCGGTTGTCTCGGATTTCTTCAGGGCTACCCTCGGCAATCTGCTTGCCGAAGTTGACAGCCACAATCCGATCACAGACGGCCATGACAGCCCTCATATTATGCTCCACCAGCACCATGGGCACTCCCAGCTCGTCCCGTATCTTCCTAATCCTGTCCTGTTGAACTCGGACCTCCTCCGGGTTCATGCCGGTAACCGGCTCATCCAGCAGCAGTAACTTTGGTTGACAAGCCAAGGCTACGGCCACGCCAAGGCCCCGCTTATGACCGTGAGGAAGCCCCCCCGTATTTTCCAGCGCGATTTCTTCTAAACCCAGCATCCTCATTAGCTCCATCGCCTTTTCCATGAACTCAGCCTCTTGTTGCCGGTACCGTGAAGTGTTAAAGAAGGTGTGCAGAACGCTGGCCTTGACCTGCAGGTGGAATGCGGTGATGACATTTGCCACGGCGGGGAAATAATCAAATAAAGAGGTGATCTGGAAGGTGCGGCTGATCCCTTTTTTGGCTATCTTGTGTGGCGCTAGGCCGGTTACGTCTTCGCCTTTGAAGAACACTTTACCCGAGGTGGGTGGGAAATAGCCGCTTATACAATTGAACACGGTGGTCTTGCCCGCACCATTAGGCCCGATGAGGCCCAGGATTTCTCCTTCGCGGACATCAAAGCTGAAATCATCAACTGCGGCTAGGCCGCCAAAATGCTTGGTAAGATTCCGAACTTCAAGAAGAGCCATACTTTCCTATCCGCTTATACCGTAGATACTAGCTCCTAAAACAGCTCTTGTCAAGGGACTTACCCTGCCTACGTCAATGTGCCTACTGGTGCAGAATAATATATACAAAAGTTGATTTTGTCAAGGGGTTACATTACAGACATTACAGACATTGATGTGCCTACTTGCAAGAATTAGACGAAATCGGCTATAATTTGGATTTAGGAACGGAAAGCCCTTTCGAGCTTTTCAAGGTAGGAGAATGTTATGAAGCAGGAGGTCAAATTTTATGGCAACGTTAGCCCCTTATAAAGAAGCAGCGCAGATTATAGAAGAAGAGGGCGGTGAAGCCCTAAAATTATGCTATCAATGTGGTCTTTGCACCGCTGTCTGTCCTTGGAACCGGGTAACAAGTTTTACCCCCCGCAAACTGATACACCAGGCACAACTGGGTCTAGTTGACTTCGAGCATGACGAGGTATGGAGGTGTGTTAGCTGCAAACTCTGTGTTGACCGTTGTCCCCGTGGTGTACGGGTAATGGACATTATGAGAGCTTTACGCCGGGTTATCGTGGAAGTTGGTGCAGGTATAACCCCTGATGCACTCCGGCTTTCGATGAAAAACACTTCCGGCGTAGGTAATCCGTTGGGAGAGGAACGGGAGAAGCGAACGGATTGGGTGAAAGAGCTCGGGGTTAAGACCTTTACCAAGGGGACTGAGATATTATACTTCCCCTGCTGCTATCAAATATATGACCCCTTCGGTAAAAGAGTTGCCCGAGCTGCGGTCAATATCATGAAAAAAGCGGGTGTAGATTTTGGGATGCTAGGTGCCGAGGTAAGCTGTTGTGGCGAGAGTATGCGCAAGGCAGGTAGCGAGAGCATATTCCAAAACCTGGTCCAATCTAATATTAGTGCTTTTGCCGAAGCCGGCGTTAGAAAGATTGTTGTCACTTCTCCTCACTGCTACCACACTTTCACGGAGGAATACCCCGAGTTCGGAGGCGATTTTGAGGTGATCCATTTTGTTCAATATCTATCCGAGCTTCTTAGAGAGGGAAAACTAGAGTTCACTAAAAAATTGAATAAAAAGGTTACTTATCATGATTCCTGCTGTTTAGGACGTTATGCGGGTCTGTATGATGAGCCCCGGCAGGTCCTAGAGAGCATCCCCGGCTTAGAGCTGGTTGAGATGCGGGAAAATCGCGAACATGCCTTATGTTGCGGTGGTTGTGCGGGGAGGTTCTGGATGGAAACCAAAAAGGGCGAAAGATGGTCTGACCTCAGGATTGCGCAGGCAATTGAGGTGGAAGCCAATGTATTGGCTGTTGCCTGTCCCTACTGTATGCTCAACTTTCAAGACAGCCTATTGTCCCCAGAGTGGGGTGACGCTCTTGAACTCAAGGACATTGCACAATTAGTTGAAGAGGCAATGTAGCAAATACAATGGAGGTTTTTAATATGGAGGACAAACCTAGAATTGGGGTTTATGTCTGCCACTGTGGAACCAACATTTCAGCTACAGTTGATATTGACACGGTAACCTCCTATGCCCGTAGCCTGGACTCAGTGGTGGTGGCCAAGGACTACAGGTTTATGTGCTCTGACCCCGGCCAGGACCTTATCAAGCAGGATATCAGGGAACTGGGGCTTAACCGGGTTGTTGTCGCCTCGTGCTCACCGCTGATGCACGAGGCCACATTCAGGAGAGTCTGCGAGGAAGCAGGGCTCAACCGCTATCTGTTCCAGATGGCAAATATTCGGGAGCACTGCTCCTGGGTGACGGAGAACGGCAAAGAGGCTACCGAGAAGGCAAAGGCATTGATCAATGCCGCGGTGAGGAGGGTCTTCTACCAAGAGGCCTTAGAGATCCCAGAGATCCCTGTCAATCCCAACACCCTGATTGTGGGCGGGGGTATCGCTGGCATTCAGGCAGCGCTGGAGATTGCCAATTCCGGCAACAAGGTCTACCTTGTGGAGAGAGAGCCCTCGATAGGTGGGCACATGATACAGCTGGACAAGACCTTCCCCACCCTTGACTGCTCCGCCTGCATCATGACCCCTAAGATGAGTGATGTAGGCTCCCACCCCGACATCGAACTCATGTCCTATAGCGAGGTGGAGGAGGTCTCCGGTTATGTGGGCAATTTCAAGGTCAGGGTCAGGAAAAAGGCCCGTTATGTGGATGAGAAGAAGTGCACTAGCTGTGGTGTTTGCCAGGAGAAATGCCCGTGGAAGGCACCAAGCGAGTTCGATGCCGGGATAGGCGAAAGGAAGGCGATTTATATTCCCTTCCCTCAGGCAGTTCCCAATATCCCCGTTATCGACACCGAAACGTGCGTCTACTTCAAGACAGGCAAATGTCGCGCCTGCGAGAAGTTCTGCGAGGCTAAGGCGATCGATTTCGAGCAGAAGGATCAATACATAGAGTTGGAAGTGGGCAACATCATCGTCGCTACAGGCTATGATGTCTTCGACCCTTCGCCTATCATTCAATACGGCTACGGCCGTTACGATAATGTGATCACCGGCATCGAGTTTGAGCGGATGTGTAACGCCACCGGTCCCACAGGGGGCAACATCGTTCTCAAGGGCGGGTCAGCCCCGGAGAGCATTGCCATTATCCACTGCGTGGGCAGCCGCGATGAGCACTATCACGCCTACTGCTCGCGGGTGTGTTGCATGTATGCCCTCAAATTCGCTCACCTGATAAAGGAAAAAACCGATGCCGAAGTATACCAGATGTATATTGATATGCGCTGTTTTGGAAAGGCATACGAAGAATTCTACCAGCGCATCGCCGAGGAAGGGGTTAAGTTCGTTCGCGGCAAGGTGAGCGAGGTTACCGATCAGGCGATTAACGAGGAAGAAAAAGGCAAGCTGATCCTCGTCGTTGAGGACACATTGCTTGGCTCTGTGATAAGGGTCCCCGTGGATATAGTTATCCTGGCCACTGCCATCGAGGCACGCTCCGATGCTGAGCAAGTGGCGAGGCTTTTCTCTATAAGCCGCAGTGCTGATGGCTTCTTCTTGGAGCGGCATCCCAAGCTGGACCCAGTGGCCACAATGACCGACGGAATTCAAGTGGTAGGTTGTTGCCAGGGGCCCAAGGACATCCCTGATACCGTGGCCCAGGCCTCAGCAGGAGCAGCGCGGGTCCTGGCGATGATCTCTAAGGGCAAGGTGGAGCTTGAGGGTATTACTGCCGTCGTCGATGAAGAGCAATGCTCCGGCTGCAAGACCTGCATTTCCCTCTGCCCATTCAACGCTATTTCCTTCGATGAGGAGAAGAAGGTCTCTCGCATCAATGAGGCCCTATGTAAAGGCTGTGGCACCTGCGTTGCCGCCTGTCCCAGTGAGGCCATTACTCAGAGGCACTTCACCACGGAGCAGATCATGGCTGAGTTGGAAGGGGTGCTGGTATAAGCCCCCGATAGTAACTCCGTGATGGAGAGGGACGGCCTTGTCTTATCTTGCTCTTGCCCGAGAAGTATTTGAAGTTGCGGCTCACCGAATTCGGTGAGCCGCAAAATTAACCACTGGAGCACAAAAGCATCCTTCTGCTCAGTTCTGTGGTAAAATTGGCACGAGGCTCGAGGAGCTTCCCCTCGAAGAGGGGAAAAGGGTTCTCCAAAGGCGTGAACAAGGACGATGAAATCTTCCTGGGTGGCGTCATTCCCGAAGAGCCTTCTCAGGAGGTGGAGCATCTATATCCAACATCTGAGCCTGACAAACTTCCGCAACTATGTCCACCTGGAGCTTGATCTGCCCCCACACTTGGTGGTGCTCGTGGGCGATAACGCTCAGGGCAAGACCAACCTGCTGGAGGCCATCTACTTCCTGGCAACGGCTAGATCTCATCGCGCAGCTACAGAGAGGGAACTGCTCAACTGGTCCACCCTGAGGGAGGAAATCCCTGTGGCTCGCCTTTTTGCCCAGGCGCAAAGGGGAAGGGGGAGGGTTGAAGTGGAGATCGCCCTCAGAGGGACATATACCAGCGCAGAGGAAACCCCTTCCACTCTGGAGACAGCTCATGTTCAAAAGCGGATACGAATAAATGGTATCCCCCGCCGCGCCATTGACCTCGTCGGTCAGCTAAACGTGGTGATATTCAGCTCCCAGGATATTGAACTCGTCAGTGGTGCCCCCTCGCTACGCCGCCGTTACCTCGACCTCACCAATTGCCAGATTGACCCCCGATATTTGCGCTCCTGGCAGCGATATAACAAGGTCCTGCTGCAAAGAAATCGCCTCCTCAGGCTGATCGGGGAGCGCCGCTCCCAACCAGACGAGCTCGATTTTTGGGATCATGAGCTTGCTCAAGCCGGCTCCTATCTCATGGTGCAGCGCCGGCTAATGGTAGCTGAGATCGACCAAATCGTTCAGCCCATCCACTACCAGCTCACCGCGGGCAAAGAGGAATTGAGGATAGCTTACTTGCCGAGCATGGCGCTAAAGACGGATAGCATCGACGCCCTGTGCCTAGATTTTCAGCAGAGGCTACGGGGCCTGCGACAGAAGGAGATGGCTCAGGGGATGTCTTTGGTGGGGCCCCATCGTGATGACCTACAATTTCTGGTCCACGGCGTGGACATGAACGCCTTCGGTTCCCGAGGGCAGCAGCGCACCGTTGCCCTCTCACTAAAGCTGGCCGAGGCCAGATTTATGCACTCTAAAACAGAAGACTACCCCATCCTTCTCATGGACGATATGCTCTCGGAGCTGGACTCAGCGCGGCGTCACCATCTGCTTGAGTCCACCGCCGCCTATGAGCAGGTGGTCATCACAGCGACAGACCTCGACCGCTTTTCCGCTGACTTTCTCGCTAAGACAGCGCTTTTCTGCGTGAACGAAGGGGAAATTGCCCCTCTTTAGGGGTTGACTTTGTGAAAAAAACCACGATAATAGCTTTATACAATTCGGGAGGTGAGAATGAAGTATGAGGTTATCACCAAAGAAGATCTTCCCCCCTTTGTCAACGGCCTGCTATCAGAAATTGAGGTAGTGGGAGTCAAAAGGAAGGACGGGAAGTTTTATTTTGATAGGATTGAAAGCTATGATGAGCTTTGCCTCGATTATGATGTTACCCTAATTCCGCCCAAGAAATACCTCCTCCCCCCCAACGAGACCCTGCTCAAATTTAGCCTGGGGGAAGCGATCCAAGTTGAACCTTTCATCGATGCCGCTCCCAGAATTATCCTCGGCGTCCACCCCTACGACATCAAGGCGATTGAGCTCATGGACGCCGTCTTCTCCGATTCTAATCCCGATGCCAACTATATGGAGAGAAGGCGAAATACAGTAATTGTGGGCGTCGATTGCAGAAATCCATCCCCCAACGCCTTTTGCCCCAGTATGGGCACTGCCACCACAGAAACGGGCTTCGACCTTATGCTCACTGACATCGGCGAGCAGTATGTGGTGGCTATCGGTTCCGAGAAGGGCGAGGAGCTGCTGAAAAAGCATGCCCGCACCAGGCAGGCCACTGAGGCAGACCTAGCTCAACGAAAGGCAGTGCGGGAGGAGGCCTTGGCCAAATATAAGCTCTCCATCAAGGCAGCGGTGGAGGAGATCCCTGAACTCCTGGAGAGGAACTACGACCACCCGCTCTGGGAAGAACTAGCCGCCAAATGCTTAAGCTGTGGCTCCTGCACCATGGTGTGTCCCACCTGTGTCTGCTTCGATGTCCAAGATGATGTGGAGCTTAATCTCACTGGTGGCTGGCGCTTCAGGCAGTGGGATAGCTGTATGCTCCAGGGCTTTGCCAAGGTAGCCACTGGGGAGAATTTCAGGGAGGATCGTACTAGCAGGCTGAGGCACCGCTACTTTCGCAAGGGGAACTATATGCTAAAGAGATATGGCAAGCTAGGCTGCGTCGGCTGTGGTCGGTGCATCGGCGCCTGCCTGGCAGAGATAGCCAGTCCAGTAGAAGCCTACAACAGATTGAAGGAGGGCAGCTAAGATGAGGGAAAAGGAGTCCATTTACCTGCCCAAACTGGCCGAACTCGTGAGAACGGAGGGGCTCACCGAGAGGGAGAGGCTTTTCGAGCTCAAGCTGAGGAATGGCGATGAGCTGGGTCATCAGCCGGGGCAATTCGTGGAACTCTCCATCTTTGGCGTTGGAGAGGCTCCCCTCTCCATCTCATCATCCCCAACTAAAAAGGGCTCCTTCGAGGTCGGGGTCAGGGCCGTGGGCAATGTGACCAACGCCCTGCATCGACTGGAGAAAGGGGCAACGGTGGGCATTCGCGGCCCCTTTGGCAACGGATTTCCCCTCGACCGCCTCAAGGGCCAGGATGTCCTGATTGTTGCCGGCGGCATCGGCCTCGTGCCGTTGCGCTCGCTGGTCAACTACATCGAGGACAACAGGCAGGACTTCGGTCGGGTGCTGCTCCTTTTTGGCTGCAGGACCCTTCAGGAACAGCTCTTCGTCGGTGAACTTGACCACTGGAGAGCAAGCAAGGACTTCGAGTATTACGAGTCCGTTGACCGCTGTGAGGACCCCTCTTGGAAAGGGCAGGTGGGAGTCATTACCACCCTTTTCCCCCAATTCACCATAGCTCCAGAGAAGACCTACGCCGTAATTGTTGGCCCGCCGGTGATGTACAGATTTGTCATCGCAGAATGCAAGAATAAGGGTATCCCGGATGACCAGATCTTGCTCTCATTGGAGCGGAGGATGAAGTGTGGCGTGGGTAAATGCGGGCATTGCCAGATCAATAACGTATATGTCTGTCAGGAGGGGCCAGTGTTCACCTACTCTGAGCTAAAGAATCTTGAGGAGGCAATCTGATGAAGCCCAGGTTAGCGTTCTTCGATTTCACTGGTTGCGAGGGCTGTCAACTGGAGGTGCTCAATTTCGAGCAGGAGCTTTTGGACATCATCAGCGCCGCCGATATAGTCAATTTCAGGGAGGCGATGACAGAGAGGAGCGATGATTATGACATCGCCTTCATCGATGGCGCCATCACCACCGAGAGGGACGTCGCCAGGATAAAGGAGATAAGGGAGCGGGCCAAAATATTGGTGGCCATAGGTGCCTGCGCCTGCATTGGCGGGATCAACTGCCTTAAGAACTTCTACCCCATGGAAGAAGTGCTGCGGATTGTTTATGGGGAGTCCGCCCACTACTATGACACCATCCCCGCCCGCCCGGTAGATGCTGTGGTCCCCGTCGATTACTATGTTCAGGGATGCCCCATGACCCAGTCGGAATTCGTCAAGGTGGTAAAGGCACTCCTCACAGGCAAGAAACCAGAAATACCAAACTACCCCGTCTGCGTTGAGTGCAAGATGGCGGGTAACATCTGCGTCTTCGAAAAGGGGGAAACCTGCGTTGGTCCGGTGACCAGGGCCGGCTGTAACGCTCTCTGTGTTACCAATGGCCGCACCTGCTGGGGCTGCCGCGGTCTGGTGGATGACCCCAACACTGATTCAGAAAAGGAAATCCTGGCAAAATATAACCTCACCCCAGAGGAGATTATTGCCAAATTCAGGATGTTCCTTGGCTATTCGGAGGTAGCTAAGTGAAAGAGATAAACATCAATGTCCATCACGTTACCCGGGTTGAGGGACACGGTAATATCGTGCTCAATGCCAAGAATGGCAATATCGAGGAATTGAGGTGGGAGGTCGTTGAGTCACCCCGCTTCTTCGAGGCCATGCTTCGCGGCCGGAGATATGACGATGTGATCATTATCGCTCCCCGAATCTGCGGCATCTGCTCCCTGGCCCACTCCACATGCTCCATTCAGGCCTGTGAGAATGCCTTCGGTATCGTGCCCTCGGAACAGACATTGCTGCTGAGGAAGCTGCTTTACGATGCCGAGACCCTGCAGAGCCATGTGCTTCACTACTACTTCCTGACAGCCCCCGACCTTTTGGGGGTAGGTAGCGTTTTCCCCTTGGTGGAGACCCACAAGGATGTGGTACTAATGGCGCTGCGGCTGAAGAAGCTGGCTAACGACCTCGCCGACATAGTCTGTGGCAGGAAGACCCACCCCATCCAGCCGATGGTTGACGGCTTTGCCAAGCTGCCCAAGCCCGAGGAACTGAGGGCGATTCAAAAGCGGCTGAAGGATGCCATGAATGACCACCAGGCCACGGTAGAGCTCTTCAAGACACTCAAGATTCCCCAGTTTGAGCGAGAGACAGAGTTTATCGCCCTTAAGGACCCCACCGAATATGCCTTCATCTCAGGGGATATATCCTCCACCGATACTGGCACCACCCCGGTAGCCAATTACCTGGAGATGACCAATGAGTTCTGCGTCCCCCACTCCACCGCCAAGTACGCCAAGCACAATCGAGAATCCTATGCCGTGGGGGCGCTGGCCCGATTCAATAACAATCACGAGCAGCTTTCGCCGCGGGCGAAGGAGGCAGCCGAGGAGCTGGGGCTCAAGGCAATCTGCCACAACCCTTACATGAACAACGTGGCCCAGTTGGTGGAGGCTATCTATGTCACCGAGCATGCCATCGACCTCATCGACCAGCTCCTGGCTCGCGGCCTCAAGGAAGAGAAGCCCGATATCCAGGTCAAGGCAGGAAGGGGCATAGGGGCAGTAGAGGCGCCTCGCGGCATCCTGTTCCACGATTATACCTTTGATGAGCGCGGCATCCTTAAGGAAGCCAACTGCGTCATCCCCACCAATCAAAATCACAACAGCATTCAAAAGGATTTTGAAGCCTTGGTGCCCCAAATCCTGAACAAGCCTGAGAATGAGATAAAGCTGCTGCTGGAGATGCTGGTCAGAGCTTACGACCCCTGTATCTCATGCTCTGCCCACATGATTAAAGTAGAATTCCGTTAGAGTCAGGTTCGTGGGATAGGCGGGGGGTGTAACATTTAAGGATGCACCATTGAGATTAGACAACTTCCCTCAATGGTGCATCCCCAATTTTATAAATGGGAAATCCCGGCTTGTATCCTAAACGATGTCTCCCGTGCCCATGACGGCGAACAGGTACCTGACACCCATGTAGAAAGCGTCAAGGCCTACTAGAACGAACCAGAAACCGAAGCCTTTCATGCCAAAAGGCTTTATGTTGCGTATGGCTAGGGCGCCCCAGAGGCAGGCCGTTGAAGCGATGACAAATAGGGCCAGAAAATCTGCATGTAACCCTCTTAGGGCGAATCCAGGGGCAGCGAAGCAGATGCCTGCAAAGGCACCGATAAGAAGCGCTGATGCCCCAAGTATGGTGGATATAAGCAGGTGTTCAGCATCATCGGCCAGGATTTTGCCTATCATTATGAAGACAAAACCCAAGGCACCAAACAGGGAGCCCACCCATGCTGTCGCCGCTGTGCTCTTGAAGGGGTCGGTCAGGAAGAGGAAGAAGGCGACAAGCAGCATGGCTATTCCCATGTACTTCTGTACGGTGGTAACCCCGAGCATTGCAGCTTTCTTGTCTGCCCCATGATCGCGGCCCATGAAGAAAAGGCCCGTAATCAGGGCAGCAACACCAAGGAAGAGCAAGCCCATAAATGTGGGGTTAGGACCACCAACTAAGGAAATCTCTTCCAAGAATCAGACTCTCCTTTCTAAAATAATCGAAAGTATCAACGGCCAGTTTACTTCTCAACTATTGCTATCGGCATCACCACCTTTCCTTCAGTCTAACGCTCGCCCCGTTTCGCTGGCGCCACCATCTATGCAGCCTCCGGCAAAGCGAGATTCGCATTTTAGCCGGGATTTCCCATTTCGACCATTATTAAACAGGGCCGTTTCCGACCCTGTTCGCTATTGGTGAAATAATACATTGGTGAAGTATTACATATGTAACCGCTAGCAGTCAAGCTTCCTTTTAAATGCCTGTGATGTAGTACTCAGGGTGCCATCGGGAAAGGTGCTACCGTTCATCGTGGAGCGGATAAAGGAGCTTCAGACGGAGCGAAAAGAAGGGGGGAGGCTAGGACGAGGGCAGTGCTTTCTTTTTCACCGGCACCTTGATCAGGAACAGTGATACCGCTGATATGAGGCAAAGTATCCCAACGATGAGGAACGCCACATCATAGCTCTCAGTGGCGTCGTGTATGAATCCGTAGAGCACGGGACCGATCGAGGCAAATAATCCCCCTACAACCAACCCCAGAACGCCAAAAAGTGTGGGTACATTCATTACCCCAAAGAGGTCTCCCACGTATGTAGGAAATACCGAGAGGCCGGTTCCGTAGCAAAAACCGATCAACAGGCAGACCAGGAGAAGAGATGTTGCACTGCTAACTCCGATGGCCAAAAAGCATCCCAGGCCTACGCCAATGGTGCAAACATAAAGGACTGGCTTTCGTGAAATCTTGAACCGCGCCATGTACCAATCGGAGATGTAGCCAGAAAAAAGCCTGCCGAACACCGCTGCCAGCACATAAAGGCTGAGGATGCTCACCGCAGTATCCCGGCTCAAATCCAAGTCTTCAGCCCAGAAAACAAGGTGAGCCAGTATCCCAATTAGCGCTATCTCATAGAAATGGGCCCCGATGAGAAACCACCAGCTGCGGGTCCTTAGAGTCTCCCCTACAGACCATTGCTCAGTGCGGGCGCTGAAGTCAGCTCTGGCAGCCACCTCAGCAGGCTCGGGCTCAATGCCATCGGGATAGGTCCCCGCCGACTCGGGGTCTTTTTTCAACAGCATGCCCGCAGTGAGGAGGCCTCCAAGCGTGATGAGCCCAAGAGCTAGGTAGGCAGTGCGCCAGCCGAAAGCATCTATCATCAGGTTGACCGCGGGCAATAGAAGCACGATTCCCAACCCCGAACCCGTGAGCGCTATAGCTAGCGCCAGGGCCGCTCTGCGCATAAACCATCTCCTTACAGTAGCCACTGTAGGAAGAAAATAGGACAAAGCCAGTCCAATCGAGGCAATGACACCGTAAAAGATATAAAAATGCCAAATCTGATTTACTTGGCTTAATAAGGCGATGCCCAGACTTCCTATGACAGCACCTATTATCACCGTCCTTTTCGGTCCGATTCTGTCGACCAACACGCCGGCCACCAGTCCGAATATTGACGCCAGAATCACGTTCAGGGTAAAGCCCAGAGAAAGCGCGCCCCTGGTCCAGCCAAATTCGTCCTCCAGCTCGGGGCCGAATATAGCGAAGGAAGTGCTGGCCGCGGAGCCAACAAACATTGCCAGCCAGGCAGCCATCACTATTACCCAGCCGTAGAAAAACCCTCGCTTTGCCCTCTCCGATGACATTCCTCAGCTCCTGTCAAATAGAAAGCCCCGAGGCTTCACCCAGGGCTTTACAAAAAGTTAGCTCTTCAACCAAACAGCAAAAATCACGCCTGCTTTCTGCGCAGCTTGACTCTCTCCCTAGAGGGAGCTCTGACACTGGCTAATATAGACCGCTCCCAGATGCTTGTCTCTGCGTCCGCCTAAATCAGGGATGAGAGGTTCCCAGCTTCAATATCTGGATGTGGGACACTTCCCCATGCTGTTTCTTTCCTCGATCTCATATCGGGTTGATACGGCCACAATGCGGACATTTGACGTTGACCCTTTTGAGTTTGGGTGGCACCTTCAACTTCGTGCCGCAATCGCAGATGATAGTTCTATAATCGTTGAGCCGCCACATCAGGTCTGAGACCTCGCGAGTGCGTTCCACCTTGTCTGGTTCGGGCTCTCTCCGCGCAGCTTCCGGCTCTGCTTCCCGCAGCCCAACGGCACCGACGCTGGCGATGGCAGAGGCGGAAACAAACCCCCTCCTGCCCTTGCGGACCTGACGGTAAGCCGTATCATAATCAGCAAGAGAGGCACCCCCAGCCATCGAGCGTAGGATTCGTATCCGCTCCGAGATAGGGGGGTGGGTGCTGGTGAGATCGCTGGCTGCTTTTCCTTTCTTGCGGAAGGGATTAATGATGTACATTGGGGCCGTAGCCTGGTTAGCCGATTGCAGTTGTGCGGTTGAACCGCCAAGCTTTTCCAGCGCCGAGGCCAGTCCATCCGGGTATCTGGTATATAGGGCAGAGGAGGCATCGGCCAGGTATTCCCTCTTCCTGGAAATGGCGAAGTAGATCAGGTAAGCCGCAATTGGCGCCAGTATCATCAAGATGATTCCTACGGCAAAGATTATCAACTGTGCCTGGCCGCCTCCCCCTGAGGAGCTTCTCCTCCCGCCAAACATGGCGCCAAAGAAGAGCATGCGTGTTGCGTACCAGGCCAGAATAACGATGGTCCCCAGAAGGACACCGCACATCGCCATCAACAGTACATCGCGATTCTTTATGTGAGCCATTTCGTGTCCGATGACGCCCTGCAATTCATCGCGGTTGAGCTTTTGCAGAAGCCCCGAGGTTACAGCGATAGAAGCCCGCTTGGGATCCCGGCCAGCGGCGAACGCATTAAGCGCCGGGTCATCGATGATGTAGATGTCGGGCATCTTCTCCAGGCCCGAGGCAATCCTCATCTCCTCAACTATGTTAAAGAGGCGGGGATGGTCATCGCGCTCTATTTTCCTTGCTTTGGACAGCGCCAGAAATATATTGTCCCCCTGGAAGAAAGCGATCAGGTTCATCACCATCCATATCACAAGGGCTATGATCAGACCAGCAATAGCGCTATTCAGGAACACTAGTCCCAGGAAATAGCCAATCACAAGCAGCAGCACTGCCATCGCTGCCACCAGTATTGCCGACCTGATCTGATTAAATCTAATCTGTTCCCACATAGCTGAGTGTCTCTTGGCTAACTGAAACTAACCTTGGGCGCTTCCCTCTCTGCGGCTACCTCAACCTCGAAGAATTCGCCGGCTTTGAAGCCAGTTGCACCTGCTACTACATTGGAGGGGAACATCTGGGTCTTATTGTTATAGCCCAGTACTGAATCGTTGTAGAACTGGCGTGAGAAGCCTATCTTGTTCTCAGTCGAGGTCAACTCCTCCTGGAGAGCGAGGAAGTTCTGGTTGGCTTTCAGGTCGGGGTAGTTCTCAACCACGGCCAGCAGCTTGGACAGGGCCCCGCTGAGCTCACCCTCAGCTTTGGACTGGGCACCAACACCTTTACCGATTGCCCCCTGGGCCAGGTTGCGGGCATTGGTAACCGCTTCCAATGTCTCTCGCTCGTGCTTCATATAACCTTTAACCGTCTCCATCAGGTTGGGGATGAGATCATGCCTTCTCTTGAGTTGGACATCGATCTGTGCCCAGGCGTTCCTCACCTGGTTGCGCAGCCTGACCAAGCTGTTATAGATCCCGACAAAGATGAGAAGCAGAAGCACCACGATGCCGATGATGATATAGATCGCAATCATTCAAAACCTCCATAATGATTTTCGTTTTCTGTATAGCTCTCAGAGGCTCTTACAATTAGGAGCCCCCAGCCTCTTGGCAGATGGAGTAATACGCTACCCGGCTACCTCCTCCCTGCCTAGCTTAGTCCTAGACTCTAAACACCTCTCCCAGGAAGGTGATAACGCGTCCTTGTGAGTCTGATTCCTCGGATGGCTTGTCGGATAGCTGTGTTATCAGCTGGCCAACCTCCCCGCTGTCAAACCACAGCCCGTCTCCCCGGGGGCAGGCATCGATAAGCACCTCTGGCTCATGACCCACTGTTGCCTTTTTCATTTTGTGGCCACAGATCGGGCACCTCCGCTTCTTCTCGGACGATTTCGCTTCAGGTGATGTGAGGACACTATCCACTGATATGCCGGTCCCTTCCAGTTGCATGGTCTCTAGTAAGAGCGCCAGTTCACCGGCATCGAACCAGACCCCCGAGCAGTTCACGCAATAATCAAGCTCGATCTGCTCATGCTCAACCACTATCATTAGATTTTTGCAGGCAGGACATCTCATGGGTGTGATCTCCGAAACCCGTTATCCCAAGTGTAAATAATGCCCACTACTACCCCTATCGTCAGACTCCCGGATCGTCTATTCAGTACAATTTACCGTGATAAAGCTTATCTGTCAAGCTGAGGCGGGCCCACCTGCCCCAGAGGTTATAGCTACATATCAACATGCGACCGTGACCATGGATCGTAGCATGTTTTGGCTATCGACCCCCGCTCCAGGCCTTCATTCTCCGTGCTCTCGTTGCCTGGCACGACTGCGGCGCAGGCGCAGCACGACAAACAAGATGCCCAGAGAAAGTATTACCGCGAGCAATCGTCTCGCACTCATCTCATACCCCCAGCTTAGGATATTAGAACTCCTTTCGTGATCCCTCCAGATAATATTAGCAGAAGCGCTACAGATTGTCAGCATTTATCCCCCAGGAAAGCTAACGTTACAGTGTAACACCTACCACGAAGAATGAGCTCGGATTCGAGAGATTTCAACCAAAGCTCGGCAAGCTGAGAGGACGACGTAGACGACCAGGCTTCACTTGCGAGGGCGACGAGGAGGTGTTAAAATAAAGCACCACGGATACAAGAGAGTCCCTGTAGCTCAGTGGATAGAGCAACTGCCTTCTAAGCAGTGGGTCGTGGGTTCGAATCCCTCCAGGGACGCCAGTCACCTGTCGGGTCTTCAGGGGGATGGAGGGGAGATGTTAGCTCCTTGACATGTTAACCAAATTTGCCACAGGCCTATTTCATTCCCGACTTTTATTACGTTGTTACAGAACAAAGGTTAGTCCCTCACTCCATCGGCCTTTCATCTATGACCCTGGTTGCCTTAAGAGTCTCATCTGGACTGAAGATCTGTGAGAGGTCTTCTACAAATTCTATTTTCGGTCTTAGTTCTACAGCACGCTGGACCTTATCAATCAAGATAGCCTCTAACTTCTTGCGATCCACACCCTTTTCGACCCCTACTTTAAGTTTCAATAGATCCATAGAATAAGGATCGTCTTTCCTTTCCTTTGTGATAATAAACTGATACTCCGACACACCTTCAGTATTAGCCACAGCATCACGCATGGACTCAGCATTGATAAGGGTCCCTTTGACCTTGAGCAGTTCCTTTGTCCTGGTGCCATAGGTGCTACCTACGGCTATTATAATACGGGCATCATTGCGTCCGCAGTGTGGACATGTTTCATGCGTTATGGCCACAATGTCTCCTACTAAATACCTGAGCAGGCAAGTCCCCCTCCGGTCAAGGTGCGTAATGGTAAGAAGTCCAGGTTTTCCATCAGGTTTTCGCTTGCCGGTTTCTTCGTCAACTACCTCTAGGAAGTACACCTCCGGTACCCCTGTGTGAGCACCACCTAATTCAGTACATTCCTGAAAGGCAGTCTGGGCCTCAGTAAATCCAAAGGCATTACTTATGAAGACCTCTTCTGCTCCCATATTCTGGAGACGTCTTCTCATATCAATCCGCATCCCTTGAGGCACTGGCTCTCCTAATGCCTGAATCTTATTGAGCCTAGAGAAATCCCTGCCCTGCTCCTCTGCTGTCATAATCAGACGCCTGATATAGGAACCAATTCCAGACAGGGCATTCACTTTCTTTGTCTCGATGTCTTCGATGGCCTGTTGCATGGAGCGGTGGATGTTGTGTGGAAAGCCGGGAAGGGGAGCCCCTGTGAATCCAAAGGCGAGGGTCATCCCTGCAGCAGCAGCAAAGTGCCAAGTTCGGTAAAAGCCGATATGGGGGATAAAATGAAAGGGGAAAAGATTCATAAGGATGTCGTCGGGTTCAAGATAGCCTATCTTGCAGCCAACCCTAAACATCCAAGAGAGCATAAACATATCATAAGTGGTATTATAGAAACGAGATGGCATGCCTGTTGTAGTCCCTGTAGTATACGTAACATCATAGAGGATGTATTCCATAATATTGTCAAAATCCATGTCCAATTTGAATGATTCCCCCGCGTCAGCCATAAAGTCAGCTTTGCTAGTCAATGGAACCTTCTCCAGATCATCGACAGTCTTGATAGATTTTGGATCAATCCCCCATTCCTTGAATTTTTCCCGATAGAACGGACTAAGCTTTTCCAGACGCTCCATCTGCTTTTGAAGCTTAGAATTCTGAACGTCCAGTATCTCCTGCGGGCTCTTAAAAGAGAGATCGTAAGGATGGTCCTCTCTGTACATTGGGATACTATTGATCCACTTCATTACCTCATCTGGGTTTTTTGGTACCTGAAAAGCTTTAGACATTGTTGCACCCCCAATAATCAAAACTCATTTGGAAATTAGAAGCGGCCAACAAGCATCTTTCAAACCCCAAATTTTGATAAATTGTACCACGCACTGAGCCAAACCTCAACTCATAGCAGGGAGCAGGGAGGAAAGCGAGTACCTCACCGTAAAGGAAGGGGGTGATATTTAGAAAAAAGACCAACTGCTTCGCTGGTTTTTGCCCAGGGTTTTGGGCGAAGACAGATACGAAATCGTAACCGTAGAACACAAAACGTGTCGCCTACCTTCTAAGCAGTGGGTCGTGGGTTCGAATCCCTCCAGGGACGCCACAAAGCTGAGCGACGTGTTAAAGCAGTGGCTCCTCGTTTCATCTTCTCTCCTCCTTTCTTGAAAATCATCGGCGCGACAATAAGCGGCTCAGATGTACCTATAAGATGCCTCATATTGGCGTTCCATGTCAACCTCTTGACAGAATACACCTATACCTACAGCACTAGCACTCAGCAATACGGATACCGGGGCAGCGTCTCCAGCTCCGCTGCCCCGGCGTCGAGACGTCCTAGCAGGACAGCAATCGGGTGAATGAAGAGCAGGCCATCGATAAGTAGCGGAATGTTGTTGACTACAGTGACTATACTCGCTCACATTGGTATCAGAGGGGTAACATGCCATCACCCGAGATACCGCACTACACTAGGAAGCCAGTCCAATGCCCCATCTGTGGTGCTTTCATGCGCACCACCCAAGGGCTGAACGGGCACATAAGGTTTCGCCACATGGGTCAAGCAACTGGGAGGGGCATGCTTTGGAAAATGCGCAGCGATGGGTTCCTCCCAGTGATTGACTACTCGGGTCTAACACCCGATGACTTGAACTCTTCGTTAGTGCATCGCTGCTACGAAATCTATCAGGAGAGGTTGGCATCGGGGGAATTCACCCCATCTGAACCACGGATTCCAATGTCGGAATCAGGGAGGATAGCAGCAGAGCGATTCATAATGGCCGTAATCGACCTAAGCATCGCTAAGTCAGAAGAAAGAACAGCGAAGTTGCAGGCAGAAACAGCCCGGCTTAAGAAAGGGCAAGCAGGTAGCGCCTTCGCCCTGCGTCACCACCTAGATTTGTTGGCAGGCTCTTTTGACTCCAGACCCAACAAAACGATGAATTGTGTACTGTCCCATTCCTGCTGACATCGAACAGGATTGCCAAACACGTGCTACTAGGTGGTCTTTAGACGCTTTGGTTTAAAGATAACGGCCGGTTTAGTCCTGTTGGAATAAGCAAAGCCTTCGGCCTCTTGGATGTCGCCGTATTTGGCCTTAAGTTCACCTAAGGGGCCAGCGTCAAGGGCCCTCGTGGGGCATGCCTCTACACAAATGGGCAGCTTGTTATCTGACCACCTGTCCAGGCAGAAGTTGCACATACGCATTTTGGCACCAAGCTCCGGCCCAAACTGGGGGGCGTTATAGGGGCAGGCTTTCAGGCATTTGACGTCACACTCCTTGTTACCCAAGCATACTTCGCCATCCACAACCACGATCCCGTCCCCATCCCTTTTCGAGATAGCATCGACTGGACAGGCCGGAATACAAACGGGGTCAAGGCATTGGTAGCATGGTGCAACCACGTAGCTAACAAAGACATCCGGGAATTTCCCTTTTTCAGTGTACAGGACTCGGATCCAATTTTCGGGTCCAGCCGGCAGGTCATGCCAATCCTTACAGGCTACTTGACAAGCGCCGCATCCTGTGCAACGGGTCTGATCAAAATAGAACCCAATCTGCATGGTCTATCCTCCCTCAGGCCTTACTCACCTGAACTAGTACGGTATTTAACGCTGATGCTCCACCTTCTGAGTAGGCATCATTAGTCAGAACATTTACGCAGCCGCCACGGTCGATGCCTTCTTTATCAGGATTATACCAGGCACCTTCAAAGATACAGATCACTCCGGGAATTATGCGCTCCGTCACCCAGGCCGTGATGGCTAACTTGCCTCGATCATTGAAAACATAGATTTCATCGCCGTCCTTAATCCCCCTGGGCTCCGCATCTACTGGATTAATCCAGGCCCGATGGGGTTCTATTTCCCTGAGCCAAGCAACATTTAAATGGGAATGCACCCTGTTCTTGGGATGGGGAGAGAGAAGCTGGAGCGGATACTTTTCTATCAGCGGGTCGTTCCGATCTTCCCAGGTGCTTACATATTTTGGAATAGGTGGGCAGAGCGGGTTATCGATGTCTGCCGCCCGCTGAGAAAAGATTTCTATCTTTCCTGAAGGGGTTGCAAAAGGGTGGTTTTCCGGGCTCTCAATCTCCTCCTTGAAGGCGACGATGGGTTCGGCAAGCTTGACCCGGTGGATGCCTTCGCGTCTGAATTTATCATAGTCTTTGATCTGCTCGCCGGTCTCTGGGTTCTGTTCGACGAATGCCTTGAGCCACTCCTCCTCCGAAAGAGGATTGAAGTCGCTGAAGCCCAGCTTTTCCGCCAGCTCACAGGCGATCTCAAGATCCGATTTGCATTCTCCCAATGGTTCAATGGCCTTGTTGACAAAGGTGTAGTAAGGGCCGGAGGGCCAGGGCCGGGTGAGATCGTTGCGCTCTGCGGCACTAGTTACCGGCAGTACGATGTCCGCAAATCTGGCTGTGGGGTTCATAAATAGCTCCGAAACGATGAAAAACTCAAGACCCTCTAGCGCCCGGGCGGCTTTATTGCTATTTCCGAGCTGATTCAAGGGGTTGCCAGCAATGCACCACGCCAGCTTAATGTCTGCTGGATATCCTCCAGCCTTTCCTTCTAGGATTGCGTCAAATATCTTGTTGATGTGAACCCTTTGAACTAGGCGAAGCCGTAAGTCGAGGGTGCCTCGAACTGAAGGCCCACCCGCCTCGACAGGGTTTCTTATACCGGGTATTCCGGAAGAGCGGAACATGTGCCCTATGGGTATACCCATCAGGCCACCCGCTGCGTTTCCACCATGGCGGCCGATGTTTCCGGTCATGGCTGTCAGGGTCATGGCACAGCGATTGTACTGCTCCCCCATGGCGCTGCGCGCTGGCCCTTGGCAGTCCATCAGGGCTGCGGGTTTAGTGGTTGCATATTCCCTGGCCAGCTGCTCAATCGTTGACGCCGGAACCCCGGTAATCGCCTCAGCCCAGGCTGGTGTCTTCTCAACCCCGTCCTCAATGCCTAAAACGTAATCTCTGAACTTGTCGAACCCGACAGTATACTTGTCCAAGAACTCCTGATCATGGAGACCTTCTTTAATCATCACATAGGCCATGCTCACCATCATGGCCGTATCAGTGCCGGGCCTGATCGGTATCCACTGGTCGGCCATGATTGCGGCGGAATCATGGTACCTGGGGTCAATAGAGATAATCCTGACCCCTGCTTCCTTAGCCCTGATGAGATGATACGTGGTGTTTGTGCCCGAAATCATCCTCGCCGGATCCCAGCCCCACATAATGATCAACTTGGAGTTGAGAAAGTCCTCCCGGCTGTGGCCGACCATGACCGAGCCGTACTGGGCCATCACCGCCCATACAGAGCCTTCGGATGAAACGTTTCCATAGCTGGTGGTGTAACCTCCGAACATGGAGAGCAGTTTAGCCGCGGCCCTGATGCCGCTATGGAGAGCACCCAGATACCCACCACCACCCATCAAAAAAATGCTCGGGTTACCATAGGTGTCCTTAACTCGTTTGAGCTCCCCGACTATTGTTTCCAAGGCTTCATCCCATGAAATGCGTTCGAACTTGCCTTCCCCCTTGGCCCCAATCCTTTTCAAGGGGTATTTGAGGCGGTCTGGGTGATAGACCTCCTGCCGATAGGCCCGACACCTCAAGCAGGCCCTTAGCTGTTCTGGCTCCTGGGCGTCGTCGCCCTCGACCCTGATGATCCTGCCATCCTTAACATGAAGCCTAAGCGGGCAACGTCCACCGCAGTCGAACGCAGTCGTGGTCCTGACGATCTTTGTCTCCCCACTTGTCATCTCTTCAGAACTCATTGTCTCCTCCTAAGGAATAAACGCGACTTATGCCGTTTTCTGTGTATGCCCCAATTCTACTTTGTCGAACTAGGGCATAACATGTTGAAAACATTCATCTTGCCAGAAGTTATCCAGACCTGATAAATTTAGATAATTAGCCTGTAATCTGGCGAAGTAGAACTCATTACCAATGCTACACTGAAACAGGGATCATATTCAACCAGTCTCAGCTCAATTCTATATGAAATCCAGCCGGCAAGAAGCGAAACAATAACCATCGTAATAACCTACGAGACCAGCATGCCGCGTGCATCCTTCCGGCAACGCCGCGAAACCTAGCCTGAGGCCAACTGCCTTTCTAGCTCTCGGACAACTATTTCCCGTTGGTAATCGCAGTCCCCGAAAGTATATTCCAGAGTTTTCGCCCGCTTAAAGTAGAGGGGGATATCATGATCCCAGGTGAAACCGATACCACCATGTACCTGAATCGAATCCGCCGCTACTCGACGATAAGTGTCGCAACACCATGACTTGGCCATTGGAACAGCCAGCGAAGCCTCTGGTACACCCTCATCCACAGCCCAAGCTGCCCAATACATAATAGACCGGCCGCATTCGACATCTACGAACATATTGGCGCACTTATGTTTTATTGCCTGGTTGGTACCTATGGGCCTGCCGAACTGTATTCGTTCTTTGGCGTAGCTGATGCTCATTTCCATCGCCATTTGGGCACCACCAATAGCCTCGGCACACATAGCCACAGAGCCGTGGTCTACCAGTCTCTTGACCAGGGGCCAGCAGCCATGGGGTTCGCCAAGCAGGTTTGCCTTCGACACCTTCACCTCGCCCAGCTTCACGTCGCATAGCTTCCTGCCGTCGAAAGTAGTCCTGGTGATGCAGGAAATTCCCTCGCCCTCGGCATCCACGAGAAAGAGGCTGATGCCATCCTCTGCATCGCTGCTGCTTCTACTTCTGCAAACACAGAGGATGTAATCAGCTACATGGGCATAGGGAACAAGGATCTTGGTGCCGCTCAAGATATAGTGATCCTCCTTTTCCACAGCTTCTGCCGCGACTCCCTCAGCATCAAAGCGCTCTGATGACTCTTGCAAGGCGAGGGTCAAGCTCAGCTCTCCCTGAGCTATCCGAGGCAGAAGTTCGTTTTTCTTCTCACTGGTGCCTGCCTGCAGTATTGCCACTCCACCATAGACCACTGTGGGAATGAAAGGACCGGGTAACAATGCCCTGCCCATTTCCTCGATAAGCACTACCATATCGACAAAGTCGCCGCCGGTGCCGCCATATTCCTCGGGTAGCATCAGCCCCTGCCAGCCTAGCTCAGCCATATCTTGCCACAGCTCCGGGGAGTATCCCTTTTCATCGGTCAGCATGTCGCGAACATGGGCCTTGGGACATCTATTCTCCAAGAAATCACGGGCGATTCCCTTCAGCATTTGCTGTTCTTCATTAAGCGTGAATTCCACTGCCGCTATCTCCTTTCCGTTATCTGGGAATGCCCAGAACTCTTTCACCGATAACGTTCCTTAGGATTTCCGAGCTGCCCTGCTCAAGTGTGTTACCTCTTGACCGCAAGAAACGGTATTGCCAGAGTTGAGCTTCCCCCTCGCCTTCTATCACAGAATCAATTCCCAGGATCTGCGCCGCCAACTCGGTCATTCGTTGATTCATCTCGCTCCAGAAAAGCTTGCTGAACATCTCTTCCGGCCCTGGGCCCCCCCCCTTCAGCGATGTGGACAAACTTCGATAGCTGTTGAGCCTCATAATCTCGCACTCGATGGCACATTGAGCCAGTCTCTGCCGAATGGTGGAATCTTTTATCGCCGGAATGCCGTTTCGTTTAGTTTTTGCCGCCAATCTAAATATTTCATTTAATACCTGTTTGAACATTATCGCCTGTCCCATTCCCGCTCTTTCAAAGGCCAAGGTGCCCATAGCCACATACCAGCCTCGGTTCTCTTCACCAAGTCGGTTCGATACCGGCACCCGCACGTTGTCCAAGAACATCTCATTGAATTCAGAGTCGCCGGTCATTTGCTTCAGCGGCTTAACCTCGATTCCCGGAGTCTTCATATCCATCAGCAGGTATGTGATCCCGCGATGTTTGGGCAAGACGTCAGGGTCAGTTCTCACCAGCAGCAGGCACCGGTCGCCATATTGAGCGAACGTGGACCATACCTTCTGGCCATTGACCACATAGTAGTCTCCATCCCTGATGGCGCGTGCCTTAAGATTAGCCAAATCGGAGCCTGCGTCCGGCTCTGAGAATCCCTGACACCATATCTCCTCTCCAGACAGTATCTTGGGGATGAACTGCTTCTTCTGTTCCTCGGTGCCGAAGCTCAAGATAGTGGGGCCTGCCATGCCCACACCAAGAGTGTTGGCAATCCCTGGTGCCCGAGCCTTTGCCATTTCTTCGCTCAGAATGACCTGTTGCATCAGTGTGCCGCCGCCACCGCCGTACTCCTTGGGCCAGGTTAGGCCTACCCATCCCCGTTTATATAATCGCTTTTGCCACTCTAGTGCCATTTGGAAGCTATCCTCACTGATCCCGAGAGCTTCTTGCTCAGTGGCCCAGCTTTCAGGTAGGTTTTCTTTAATCCAGTCTCTGACCTCCTTTCTAAAGGCTTCGTCTTCTGGGCTATACCTAAAGTCCATATCTATTTCTCCTTTCTCAGCTTACACAACTGGGAATTTACAATTTCGTCCTCAATCGTGAGACCAATGCACCTAGCGATCTCTAATGTAAGAGTCTAAACATGGAGACGAGTCCTGTCAACGGCGGTGCGCCCCAGCCCCGGTGGCATCGCGAACCGTATCATGCGCAAGGCGTTCCTTATAGCTTCCACGCAGTCTTTAAGACAGGCATAGTAGATGTTGGGGCATACGTCGAAAAAGCAGTGGCAATGGTCTTAAGAGGTACCTTAGCGGCACCGCTGACTAGGGCCTGGAGAGGTGCCATCGTCCTTTTGCCCGTAGACCACATTGCCTTGGATGCCCAGGGGACAATATGGGTCAGGCGTCAGCAAGGGGACATGGATATTCTGATAAAGTGGCTGTTCCCGAGAGACCCTCTCGCTACCGTGGGCGGAGATACCTTGTCCTACAGCCCGTCAACAGTAATCTAGGGGCCCTCACTCCCCTGAGGGAGACCGCCCCTCGTTGGCCTCAAAGGTTCAACCACTCGCCTCTCCTTTTTCCCGCAGCCTCTCGTACCACTCCCGATGCTCTTCCCCGGCAACTTCTCGGTACTTCGCCGTAGTATTGAAGCTGGCGTGGCCCAAGTGCTCTTGGAACAACCTCTCTTAGCCCCAAATTCTTCCCCATAGAGATCGTGGCAGGCCAACAAGCCCACGCTCTGCGCATTGGTAGCCAATCCATGCAGTGTGCTGCCGGGGGCGGGCGATGAGCAGCAATAGCCTTGCCTGCCTCCGGCTTTATCAACGCCTTGGCCTTACTCTGACCCGTCCGAAGTCCCGCCACAAGGAGCCAGCAAGCCCTAGTCAGGACATCTGGTTGTCCCTTCGGCTTACTGGCAGCTGCATTCTCCGCTCACCCCCTCTTGAAGATCCGGTCGGGCTGTCCTGCGGCTATCTCCACCAAGATTTGAAATTTGGTAGCCAGGTTTTTGCTTCGTAGTACCTGTGCCATGTTTATGAACGCCCTCCCCGGTCAGCAATTTGAAGGCCGATCTTTCAATAATGCGATCAAGTCTAAGCTATCCCTATTATAGCAGATCTGCGTACCGTGGGTGGATTAGTCGACTAGTGAAACGACCAACTCCAACCAGCTAGGGGCGTTGCACAATGCGTCAAAATGTGCAATCAACGACCCTTGCCGAGTAGACCAAAGGGCAGGGTAAAGGGCATGTCACGGTAACCGCGTCTATTTATTGTTATTGCATTGCACATTCTGGACGATTGTTACCTGAGAGATGCGGCAAATACCAAATATGGTCGGCCGCCAATTCTCCTTAACAAGAACCCCCCAAGCAAAGATCAGGGAAGACCATAGGCCCTGTTAAAGGCAATATCCGGATACTTTGCCCTTCTAGCCTATATGTCAGGCCTGACTCTTGATATAGGGAATAGCCTTTGCACCCTTTAACGTAGGCCTAGGCAACTATGCCATTTTGAAAACTAGAAGCTCAGAGTTGGAGCGGGCAGGATGCTACAACGTTGTCCAGCCCATTCTTTAATTGGAGCGGCAATTTGGGCATATTGTTAATTGGACGGGAACGCAGAGGGGTATTGACAACATGGAAACAGTGTGGTAGTATTTGGCATGCGGAAAGCGGTTGCCGCCTACCGCCACTTAACGATAGGAGACTAAAGGTTGAGGAAGGTCTATATAAGAGAGAATGTTTGTATTGGCTGTGGCCTTTGCCGGGTCTACTGCCAGACGGAACATTCTCAGTCGAAGGATATACTCAAGGCGTTCAAGAGAGAAATTCCTCGCCCCCTGCCTCGCATCCACGTGGAGAGGAAGGGGGAGATTTGCTTCGCCGTTCAATGTCGTCACTGCGCTGAGCCCTGGTGTGTCTATTCCTGCCTCACCGGCGCCATGCACAGGGATCCTATAACCGGAATAGTCGCCGTTGATCCAGATAAGTGCATTGGGTGCTGGACCTGCATAATAGCCTGCCCCTATGGAGTATTGATAAGAGATGGGAACAGGAAAGTCGTCGCCAAGTGTGACCTTTGCCCTGAGCATGAGGTGCCGGTTTGTGTGGCTAATTGCCCTAACGAAGCGTTGGTATT
>JADFVG010000056.1 GCA_015222405.1 Chloroflexota bacterium | reverse complement strand
CGACAAATTCTCCTCCTGCTGCCCCGCAGCCTAGGGCGACCAAGAGGGGTAAAGATCAGCGTCAGCGTCATCGGTAAGCCGGGGCTGGTTGGAGCCGTCGGCGTCCATCACGTAGATTTCCCAGTTGCCGTCACGGTGGGACGTGAAGACAATCTTGCTTCCCTCCGGTGACCACGAGGGGAAAAGATCAGCGGCAGCGTTGTCGGTAAGCCGGGTCAGGTTAGAGCCGTCGGCGTCCATCACATAGATTTCATCATTCCCGTCACGGTGAGAGGTAAACGCGATCTTGCTTCCGTCTGGCGAGCACGTGGGGAGCCAATCATCAGCCGGGTTGTTGGTAAGCCTTGTCTGGTTAGAGCCATCGGCGTCCATCACGTAGATTTCATCATTCCCGTCACGGTTAGAGGCAAAGGCAATCTTGCTTCCCTCCGGCGACCACGAGGGGGCCCCATCCTGAGCCGGGTTGTTGGTGAGGCTGGTCTGGTTAGAGCCATCGGCGTCCATCACGTAGACTTCCCAGTTGTCGTCACGATAAGAAGTAAACGCTATCCTGCCCCCGTCTGGCGAGCACGAGGGGGCCCCATCCTGAGCCGGGTTGTTAGTGAGGTTAGTCTGATTAGAGCCGTCGGCATCCATCACATGGATTTCCCAGTTGCCGTCACAGTTAGAGGTAAAGACGATCCTGGTGCCATCCGGTGACCAGGAGGGGAAAAGATCCACGGCAGCCGGGCTGTTGGTAAGGCGATTCTGGTTAGAGCCATTGGCGTCCATCACGTAGATTTCCCAGTTGCCGTCACGGTGAGAAGTGAACGCTATCCTACCCTGCGCTGATGCTCCGCTGCCGCCACAGTCAACTGTCGATAACAGCAGGATGGCAAGAAGCATCAATACTATGAGTTTCTTGGCCTTGATTTACTGCCTCCTTCCGTTGCCAGCACTGAGGCCAGCGCATGTCCTTGGTACTTCATCGAGGCGATCTTTTTGCCCGGCTAGCGAGGTCCCTCTGTCAGGGAACAATCTCAGAAGGATGAGTCCATGATGCTTTACCGGGAAGCGCGTATACTTATCCAGCGCCAATAAGCTACCATGCTAGCTTGCGTCTGTCAAGCTAAAAATATGAGGGTTGTCTTTTAAAGGGAAGCTGTTTATAATTGGCTAAAGTCCTGACCCGAGGAGAAAAAGATGACTTCCTACGCCTTTTTCAATGGAAAGTTGATGCCCCTCGCCGAGGCCAAGATTGGGATAATGACCCACGCCTTCAACTATGGCACCGCCTGCTTCGAGGGCATCAGGGGCAACTGGAATAGCGACCAGGAGCAGATATACCTCTTCCGCACCCAGGACCACTACCAAAGGCTGCTCAACAATTGCCGCCTGTTGAAGATCAGCATTCCGTATTCCATTGATGAGCTTTGCCAGCTTACGGTGGAACTGGTGGAAAAGAACGGCTACCGGGAGGACATTTATGCCCGCCCCTTAGCTTATAAGAGCTCCCAGGTGGTGGGGGTAAGGCTCCACGACCTGGAGAACGATTTCCTCATCTTCATCACCCCCTTCGGCCCCTACCTGGACATCACCAATGGGATAAAGTGTGGCGTATCCTCGTGGCGCCGCATCGACGATAATATGATCCCGCCCCGGGCCAAGATTAGCGGGCTCTACGTGAACAGCGCCCTGGCCAAGACGGAGGCGGTGGACAATGGCTTCGACGAGGCCATCATGCTCACCCACGACGGGCACGTCTCCGAGGGCAGCGGCGAGAATATCTTTTTGATAATGGATGGCAAGCTCGTCACTCCGTCACCATCCGATAATATCCTGATCGGGATTACCCGCGACACCGTGATCAAGCTGGCAAACTGGGAGCTGGGGATAGAGACCCTAGAAAGGCAAATCGACCGCAGCGAGCTTTACATCGCCGACGAATGCTTCCTCACCGGCACCGCAGCCCACGTTACCCCGGTGCTTGAGATCGACCACCGCAAGGTTGGCAATGGAGAGGTGGGCTCGATAACTAAAAGGTTGCAGGACCTATATTTCAATATAGTACAGGGCAGGAATAAGAAATACATCGATTGGTGCACCCCTGCCTACACAAAGCGGGTTAAGGCATAAGAAAGGATTTGGGAAGATGATCTGGGGCTCGATGTTTGCCATTATCATGGGCTACCTTCTCGGCAGCTTCCCCTCAGCCTACATCGCCGGCAGGCTGCTGAGAGGGGTTGATATCAGGGAGATGGGCGATAGCAATATGGGCGCCGCCAACGCCTGGCGTGAGCTGGGCGCCAGAGCTGGCATCGCCGTGCTCGTAGTTGATGCCGGCAAAGGGGCAGCGGCGATGCTCATCGCCACGGTGATAGGTGTTCCCCTGCCTGCCTTGCTCTTTACCGGGCTGGCGGTAGTGGCAGGACACAATTGGCCCCTCTTTCTCGGGTTTAGAGGCGGAAAGGGAGCAGCCACCACCTTCGGGGTTTTGCTTACACAGCTACCTTACCCCGTGCTCATTCTTCTCGGGGTAGCTTTGATACCATTTGCTCTCACCCGCAATGTTAACCTGGCCGGCGCCTTTCTCTTCTCCCCCATTGCCCCTATAGCCTGGTGGCTTGACGCCTCAGGAGCGCTCATCGCTTATAGCATTCTCCTTCCCTGCGTGGTGGGTCTCACCCATTTCATCACCACCAGACATACTCCAGCGGAGGTCAAAGAAAGGGGGATCACCTAGCAGGTGACCCAGCTCGCTGTTGAGTATTTCTTCCTTATCTTCATCTCCTGCTGCGGGGTGTTGCAATTTGTTGCCGCCCGCCGGAAGCTAAGGGGGCTATCTTTCTTTCAAAGAGCCATCTCTGGCTACCTGTTTGCCGTCCTCGCCATAGCAGGGGCCTTCTGCTGGTTTTTCATTGTAAAAAATCGCTGCGTCCCCGGGCTGGAAGGCTCCGAGGTGTTTGCTCTGTTCATCGCCGGCAGCCTCGCCTCCTTTATCTTCACCGCCTCTCTCTCCTCGGTGATAAATAGGAAGCTTCGCCTCTCAATGGGAGAAGACAACCCCAGTGAAGAGCCGGGGCTCGACTCCCTGAAGCGGATGACCTACTTTCAGGCCATCGCTGGCCACTTTAGGAGGAAGGGGGGAGAACAATCCAATCCGTAGATAAGACCCTCTTCTTCTGGATAAATGACCTTGCGGGCCATGTGCCCATCATCGACCGCTTTATGCGGCTGGTGGGCAATGACTACTTTATTCTCACCGGCATGGCTCTTGTGGTGTTCACCCTGTGGTTCAGCGGCCGGGACCCAGAACACAGAGAGCGCAACCAGAGAGCAGTCTGGTGCGCCCTCATTGGCGTCGGTTTTGCCTGCGCCGTCGTGGCGATATGTAACGCCTTCTACGATCGGCCCCGACCCTTCGACAGATATGAGGTGGAGCTGCTTTTCTATCGCCCCACCGACCCATCCTTCCCCTCAAATACAGCAGCCACCGCCTTCGCTTTCGCCAGCGGAATATGGCTGGGAAATCGCACAGTGGGGTGGCTGCTTCTTTTGCCTGCTTTTCTCGCCAGCTTCGCCCGGGTCTTTATAGGCGTCCACTACCCATTCGATATCCTGGGCGGGGCACTAGCTGGCATCTCTGCCAGCCTCGGTGCCCTCCTTGTCCTCCGCATCTTCGAACCCTTTCCCACTTGGGTTCTCAAGACGATGCGAAAACTTTATCTCGCCTAGTTTTCGGGAAAAAACTCCCCCCTCGCCTCCCAGGCGCCTTTACTAGGTCTCGTCGCCCATAGTCGACATACTCGGCTTCTTTAGCCCCTTTCCTCAGGCTATCTCAATGCAGAAGCCGACCAGGCCACCAAATTAACTTAGCACAAGGAGATCACTGCGGAACCTTGAAGCTCAGCACTACGTGCTCAAAGATATCCTTGTACTGGTCCCAGGTGTCCTGTGTAGTAAGGCCCCCTAGCATGTACATGTTGCCGGCTTTGCTCACAAAGCACACGATCGTTCGTATAGCACGGCCGTCCGCGTCGGTCCAGGTAAAACTAGCCCAGTAAGCCGCTCTGTCTTCGGCTGTCCTCACCCCCTCCGCCATAACAATGGTAAGGTCTGGAAATAGGTCGTAAAATCCATCCGGCTCCAGCATCAAGTTCCAGAACCCCTCTGGTGGAAATGGCATCGGAAGGGCATATACCGGCACGGTCATGTGGGGATAGCAGCTAACCTCAGGTGTTGGTGACCGCCAGCCAAGGTAGTAAGGGAGCAGGTCCGGCATCTCCGGCATCAACTCTGATACCCAAATGGTCTCGCCGGTTTCCGCGTTAACTCCTGAGGGTATCTCTGCATGTGTCATGGATACCCAATCGTCGGGGACGTCGATAGAGAAGCCATACTCAGGATCGGTGTAGGTGGTATATGTCACCGTAGGTCCTGGCGGTGCCGCAGTCACAATGAGCGTCCCGCTCAAGCCATCGACCTTAATGGCATAGGTGCCTTCTGCTGTTGTGGTGTAGCTAAAGGTCACCGATTTCGAGGCCCCCGCTGCAACGGTCACCGCCTTTGTGTCCACCTCGTCCCCATCAACCTTGAGCGCTATGTCCTCGCTACCTTCGTCATCACCCGTGTTCTTCACCGTTGCGCTGATGGTGACCGACTCACCTATCCCTGCCGAAGAAGGGGAAATGCTCAGGCCGCTGAGCTCAAATTCAGCTCCTCCATCACCACCGCAAGCAGGCGCAACCACAAGCGCCAGTGCCAACACCAAGCTAAGAACTAATCCCAGGGTTAATTTTCTCACTCTTCACCTCCTTTCATTTTTCGTTTGAAATTCATTTCAGAAACGTAGCATACCCTTGTATG
>JADFVG010000055.1 GCA_015222405.1 Chloroflexota bacterium | reverse complement strand
GCCCCCTACATGCATGAACAAAGCGCATGAGCTATTTTGTGAAATCCAAGGATGACATTCTTGAGATCAGATGGCATGGTCGTGGGGGGCAGGGGGTAGTCTCTTCGGCCCAAATCCTGGCCGAGGCAGCATTCTATGAGGGCTTCAAAGGGGTGACTGCGGCTCCCTCCTTCGGCGCCGAACGCCGCGGGGCACCGATCACCGCCTCCACTAGGCTTTCGCCTAAACCGGTGAGGGTTTTTTCGCAGATAGAAAATCCCGATATAGTGATTGTTCTTGATGAGACTTTGCTGACCAGCGAAGATGCCACTGCGGGGCTAAAGAGTGGGGGCTGGCTGGTGGTCAATACTCCGAAAAAACCTAGCCAGATAAGGAGCGGTGATTCTTTTTCCATTGCTACCGCCGATGCTAATAGCGTTGCCAAGGAGGTTACACTTGTTGTCTCCGGCGCGGCTCTGGTGAACACCGCTATGCTGGGTGCTTTTGTCCGGGTCACGGGAATCATTTCGCTGGAGAGCATTAGAGAGGCAATTGCGAAAAAGTTTTCCCCTGCGGAGGCGCAAAAGAACTTTGAGGCAGCACGGCTAACGTACGAGCGAATCATACTGGGTTAGTGACAACGCTCAGGTCGCCCCTAGAGTAAATAGCAAATGGGAACCAGGGATTGCAAACATATATCGGCTATGGCATCGCCTAGCATTGGGGAGGCGGGGAGGACGGGGGAATGGCGGACCTCACGGCCCGTAATTGACCATTCAAGGTGCATTCCCGTAAGGAAGAACAAACCTTCCTGCTTTCTATGCTGGCTCTATTGTCCCGAAGCGGTAATCAAAAGGGATATTCCTATCCAGATAGATTTGACCTATTGTAAGGGATGCGGGATATGCGCTGAGGAGTGTCCATCGGGGGCTATCACTATGGTGGCAGAGAATGATTATGTAGAACGGTGAGGTCGGAGAAAAAACATTGGCAGGAAAGAAAACCGAAAGCCTTATTATCACCGGCAACCAAGCGGCGGCCATCGGCGCAAAAATGAGCCGCGTCCAAGTCATTGCCGCTTATCCTATAACGCCGCAGTCACCGGTAACAGAGGGCCTGTCTCAATTTGTTGAGATGGGAGAGCTGAAGGCCGAATACGTAACTGTAGAGAGCGAGCACAGCGCTCTCTCAGTTTGCATCACGGCCTCAACTGTGGGGGCTAGGGCATTCACCGCGACCAGTGCCAATGGTCTCGCCTATATGTGTGAACAGCTTCATTGGGCGGCGGGCGCCCGCCTTCCGCTGGTCCTGGCATGTGTGAACCGAGCTATGGCTGCTCCATGGAATATATTGAATGATCAGCAGGATGCAATGTCGCAGCGAGATACGGGGTGGATACAGATTTATGCCCGGGACAATCAGGAAATCCTCGACTCAATTATTCAGGCATATAAGATCGCTGAGACAGTCTATGTGCCGGTAATGGTTTGTTATGATGGCTATATCCTCTCCCACACTGTGATGCCGGTAGAGATCCCACGCCAGAAAGATGTTGATCGATTCCTTCCCCGCTACAAACCCCACACCATCCTGGATCCCTCCGATCCTAGGAATCTAAATCAAGTTACTTTAGCCAATCCCCGATTGAACTCCATTGGTAGCTTGTGTCATGGTTATATGGAGTTAAGGTACCTCCTTCAGGAAGCGATAGAGGGTTGTTCGGAGACGATAGTAGCCGTGGACAGGGAATTTGGCGAGACTTTTGGGCGAAGCTGGGGAGGCATGACCTGGAGTTACCGCTTGGAGGATGCCGATTTGATCCTGATGGCTGCTGGGAGCCTGGCTACTCAAGCCACTGTGGCCGCAGATGAGCTTCGAGCGCAAGGGTATAGGGCGGGGGTGTTGGGGCTAAGAGTCTATCGGCCATTTCCGAAGCAAGACTTGATCGAAGCTACCAGCAAAGCGGGGTTGGTTTTGGTCTTTGATAAGAGTATAAGCTACGGCAACGAAGGGCCCATATGTTCCGATCTGAAATCCGCTCTCTATAGGAGCAAGTCAAGGCCAGTTGTCCACGGGTATATCTGCGGATTGGGGGGTAGAGATATCAAGGTCAGGGAACTGACCGAGGCAGCGATCAGAAGTCTTCTTTGGGTGAGGGAGACTGAATCTGCCAAGCCGACTGAATGGCTCAATTGCCAGATTTGAGGAATAATGGAAACCAGCGTACTTAACCTGCCAGAGCGAGAGTATCTGCTCCCTGGAAACAGAACCTGCGCCGGTTGCGGGCTTTCCATTGCCTATCGCTACATCCTGAAGGCACTGGAGGGAAACGCCATCGTTGCCGTGCCCGCCAGCTGCCTTACCGTGCTACATGGAATGTATCCCACCACCTCGGTATTAATCCCCTGCGTGAATGTAGCCTTCCCTAGTACCGCTGCTTCCGCCTCAGGCCTAGTTGCCGGACTGAAAGCCTTGGGCAGGACAGATATCACCGTGGTGGGCTTTGCTGGTGATGGAGGCACCCATGACATAGGAATCCAGGCGCTCAGCGGAGCGGCAGAAAGAGGTGCGGATTTCATCTATATCTGCTATGACAATGAGGCCTACATGAACACTGGCACTCAGCGCTCCAGTTCCACCCCTCTAGGCGCAAAAACGGCCACCACTCCGGTTCTTGGCAAGCAGCAGCACCTAAAGGACATGCCCCGGATAATGGAAGCCCACAGTGTATCCTACATAGCTACAGCGTGCCCATCATATCCTGCCGATCTCTATGACAAGATGAGGAAAGCGAAGACCAAAAAGGGCACCAGATACATCCACATCTCCACTCCCTGCCCGCCGGGGTGGATATTTCCTACCAAGGATACGGTTAAGATGGGTCGATTAGCGGTGGAAACAGGCATGGTCACTCTCTATGAAATGGAGGATGGCGTTTTTCGACTCACCGGCAGAAGCAGGAGCGTAGCCGAGCGTGGCAAGCTGAAGCCCGTGGGTGACTACATAAAACTGCAGGGCAGGTTTGCCGGGATCAGTGCGGATAATCTGAAAGAGCTCCAGACGTGGGTCAACTCCCGTTGGGCAGGATACTTGAAAAGGGCCTGATATCACCGCGAGGCCTGCTAGCGAGCGGTGCCCGGATCTTCAACTTGACAACCACCACGTTCTACTTTATACTTAGTGTACTGGTTATAGCAAGGTTGTCAGTCCTTCGGTACTTCCTCGTGGATTTTCAAAGGCTCTGGATGACCAGACTCTAGCCAAATGGTACAAGAAAGGAGGTCATCCAATGAGCTTTAGCGAAAAGACGTTACAGTGCTTCGAGTGCGGTGCTACCTTTACCTTTTCTGCTGAGGAGCAGGAATTCTTCGCAAACAAAGGCTACACCAATGAGCCGAAGCGGTGTCCATCCTGCCGCGAAGCAAGGAGGGCGAATCGGTCCAACTCCACTGGCTACGGGCAAAGGCGACAGATGTATCCCGCAGTGTGTGCTGAGTGTGGCAAAGAAACCGAAGTGCCTTTTGAGCCTCGACAGGATAGGCCAGTCTATTGCAGCGATTGCTACAACAAGGTCAGACAGAGCACCCGGCGATAAGTTGCAACTAGAAAAACCTAGGAGGGGCTGGAGTGAGTTCTAGCCCCTCTTCGGGTTAAGGATACTAATGGTTCGAAGTATGAGGTTGAGGAAGAGTGGCACACGGGAAAGCTAAATATCTGGCCGACAAGAGACGCAAGGATGCCAAAGCTAGGACTGGCAAACGGCGTCAAAGACGGCAAGATAAGCGGACAAGGAAAACCACCACCAGTTTTTCCCTTTGATGATAGTGGTTGCTGGGGTGTCGCTGGCGGTGTGGAACAGGGAGCGGAGAGAGCATCAGGGCGGTGACCCGCATCGATAATAAAACTGGCTCATAAAGTAGGATTCCAACCTTCACCTAGCGGTTGCAGCTTCAGAATGCTTCTTCCGCGATTAGTAGCAATGTTAAGCTTACAACTTGCCACCCAATATGGCTATGCCGTCCCCCTGGGCAGTGAGCACGCCAGTGCCATTGACCTTGGCTTCATCAGCATTTGCCACCGAAGCGCTGGCTACCGTGACGAACCCCAGGCTGGCCACCAGGGCCACCGCCACTAACGCTAAACAGAGCGCCTTCTTCATTGCCCATACCTCCTCTGTTTCTTGGCTGAGGTCAGCTACAGGCTGTGACTGGGGCCCCTCTGTCGAAGCCCGCATGCCAACTCTACAGTCTGCAATTAGTATAACGTTGCATTGTTACCGCCGTTTTTTCTCCGTGTAAAACTTTTGTAAAATATGTTGCAGTCAACAAAGCGCACGCTGCGCGGCAATGAGGCGGCTAACAAGGCAAAACTTTTGAGCAGGCTTTTGCGCTGATCTATTGGCGCACGGTCTACCATCGGCAAAGCGATGTTTTGTGCGCTTCGGAGTATGTCCTCGCTGGGGGTACTTGCATGGGCACCTACCAGCCCTTGCTGAGAAGGGGCTGACAGGGTAAAATGACGAGATAGGGCGAGACCCAATCCTGTGAGGAGAGGTGATCATGGCAAAAGGGGCTCTGGAAGGAGCAAAGGTTTTGGAATATGCCGCTTTTGTGAGCGGCCCATATTGTACCAAGCTGCTCGCCGACCTCGGCGCCGAGGCGATCAAGATCGAGGAGCCTGGGCCTGGCGATGAGGCAAGAAGGCGAGGACCATTCCCGGGCGACATACCCGACCTGGAAAAAAGCGCTCTCTTCCTCTACCTGAACACCAATAAGATGGGGATAACACTGAATGTTAACACCCCCACAGGGAAAAAGATATTCAAGGAGCTTGTCAAGTGGGCCGACATCCTGGTTGAGGATAAACCACCAAAAGTGATGGAAGAGCTAGGCCTTGATTATAACGCCCTCAAAGTGATAAATCCCCAATTGATCATGACCTCGATCACGCCTTTCGGGCAGACCGGGCCATACCGTAACTATAAGGCACATCACCTCAATATCTATCACGGGAGCGGGCTGGGCTATCTAACGCCGAGCGAGGTGGACAATCTAGAGCGAGAGCCCCTCAAGGGAGGAGGACTTTTGGGCGACTACGTCTCCGGGCTATATGCTGCGATGGCAACACTCGGGGCCCTATATGCAAAGGGCAAAATGGGCTTGGGTCAGCACGTAGATAGCTCTAGGCAGCAGGCGCTCATTAACATACAAAGGGTGCAGGCTTCTGCCTACCCCAACGAAAAGGTAAACCTATCCAGGACGGCGCAATCAAGTGGCAAGGCTGGCATGGGAGGGGCTATGCCATGTAAGAACGGTTACATAGCTGCAACTCTGGCCCAAGACAATCAATGGGAGGCTTTCTGCGAACTATTGGGCCACCCGGAGTGGTGGGAGAATGAGAAGATGAGAGACTCTTACACCCGTGGTGAGGCCTACAGTGAAATAGAACCCTTCGTCTTAGAGTGGATGATGAATCGAACCAAGGAAGAGATCTATCACCAGGCTGAGGCGATGAGTTGCCCTATTGTTCCATTCTTATCGCCGGATGAGGTTGCGAATGATAGGCAACTTGAGGCGCGAGGGTTCTTTGTTGAAGTCGACCACCCCAAAGCGGGGAAGATAAGGTATCCGTCAGCCCCGTACCAGTTCTCCAAGACACCTTGGTCCGTAAGACACCCCGCCCCGCTCCTTGGCCAGCATAACGATGAGGTCTACTGCCAGCTCTTAGGCTATACCAGGGGCGACCTGGTAAAGCTAAGGGGGGCAGGCATTATATAAAGGAGGCTTGCATGACCGGAGGGCCTTTAGAAGGGATAAGGATCGCTGATTTCACCTTTGCCTGGGCAGGACCCTATGCCACAGACCTCCTCGTTTATATGGGGGCTGAAGCCATTCACGTCGAGAGCAACAGGCGACCTGACCACTCAAGAATGATCTCCCTGACGACACGCGGTAGGTTTACAGGACTGAATCAATCATCAGTGTTTAATGATATGAATATGGGCAAGCTTGGGATAACACTAGATCTAACAAAGCCCAAGGCGGTGGTACTGGCGAAAAGAATTGTTAAGGTCTGCGACGTTGTCGCCCAGAACATGCGCCCTGGGGTGATGGAGAGGCTAGGTCTAGGCTACGAGGCGCTGCAAGAGGTCAAGCCCGACATCATCTACCTTTCTTCATCAGCCCGCGGTGCCCACGGCCCTGAGCGCACTTATGTGGGCTATGCACCCAGCTTTGCTGCCCTCGGCGGTATATCTTGCATAACCGGTTACCCTGACGGGGCTCCAGCTCAAATGTATGGCGAGATCGACCTCATCAGTGCCACTACCTCTGCCTTTGCTATCCTGGCTGCCCTCAATCACAAGCAGAGAACAGGAGAAGGGCAGCACATAGACCTTTCATCATCCGAGGCCACAAGCGTTCTTATTGGCGAGGTGCTTATGGACTATTTCATGAATGGGAGAGTTCAGTCTCGCAGCGGAAACCGCGATGACATCATGGCTCCCCATAATTGCTACCGCTGCAAGGGAGATGACAAATGGGTAAGCATCGTGGTCTCGAGCGATGAGGAATGGAAGGCCTTCTGTGAGGCAATTGGCGAGCCGGAATGGGTCGATGATGACAGATTCTGCGACGTCTACTCCCGTAAGCAGAATGAAGAGGAGCTGGATAGGCTGATTCGGCAGTGGACAATCGGTCACACGCATCACGAGGTGATGGATATCCTCCAGAAGGTAGGAGTAGCGGCGGTGCCTTCCTACAATAGCGAGGAACTATACCAGGACCCGCATCTCAAAGAACGAGGTCTTTTCACCGAGGTTGACCACATAGACGGCGGGAAACACATTGTGGTCAGTCCCCCGTGGAGGTTCTCGGCGACATCGGCCAGGATCGGCCCCCGGGCCCCACTTTTTGGTGAACACAACCAGTATGTCTTTGGCGAGCTCCTCGGCATGCGCGACGAGGAGATCAAAAGCCTGATAGGTGAGCGGGTTATTTATTAGGAATCAGAGTGGCTTCGAACCGTGAAGATGTGATTAAGAAGCGGAGATGATAACAGGCCACAACTGCTTGCCTCATCGTATGGAGCATATCATGTCGTTCTTCTTTATTTTGAACGAGGACACAGCGGTTAAACAAAGTGGCCTTTAGTTCAATTAGGCAGGTCACTGGTTCGAATCCAGTCGCTGCCACTACGGATTTTGTCTTTTGCTTGAGACTGCGTTACCACTTTACCAACAGTCCACCGTTCAAGGCAATCTGCAAGTGACAAGCTACTGGTCATTTCCTATAATTCTACTCGAGGCGCTAACTATCACGGTATCAAAGCTCAGCAGGTGTATCAGGCCATTCAATAAGCGCCTACTTCACCTAATGCCTCTTGGAATCTTGGTTTATTGGTTTTTTTGCTACGTAGCAATTATGCAAACTGCATTGCCTTTTAGACCTATTTTATTGCCACCCTCCGCCCCCGCCAACTTGGTAGCGCAACGACACCAGTGCTCCACAGCTTGACATGCATAGAACCCTGCTGTATGTTACTAACAGGTGGCAAAGAAGGAAGGCAGCAAACGAAAGTGAAGAAACTCATCATATTGACGCTTTTGGGCATCCTGCTGTTATCAACGTTCGCCTGTGGGGATGGCGGAGAAGAGGTGACGCCTGAGCCCGGGGCTTACCTTGTGTATGAGGTTGACTTCGAAGGCACAGGGGATACGACACCCGCAAAGGCTCTTGACGAGATTGAGGATATCATCAAGGAACGTGTCTATGCCTATGCTTTCGGCCAGCCAGTGGTCATTGAAAGAATAGGAGACGACCGTATCTCGATATTCCTACCCGATATCAAGGACATCGCGGAAGCCCGCGAGATGGTTGGCAACACCGCGCAGTTCAATATTCGTGAGCGCACAGGTAGTCAGTGGGTAATCGCTGAGGTCATGGGGCCCGATGAAGAGATAATGCCGCTCACTGGAGTGTATCTCTTGGAGTGTCGTCTATTTTATTACCGGCCGGCTGAGCCCTGGGCCTGTTACGCCGATCTAGACATAAGGTTTAGCAAGACAGGTGCAGACCTCCTTGGCCCGTTTACCCAACGCCACATAGGCGAGACTGTAGGCATCTTCATTGGAGATGATGCACTGGTTCAAGTGCAAATAACGGAACGAGCCATCGACGTTCTTGAGATTACTCCCCTAGGCTGCTGGTTAGCTGAGTATCTGGCGGAGACTATAGACCAAGCCGCCTTGCCCCTGTCGCTTCACTACATCGGAGGCTATGTCTATCCCCCTTCTACCGAGCCAACCGGGGAGGAGCCCACGCCTACCCCTGCCGCAATGTCAGAGTTCGGATATCTGAGCCATACAGATGAAACTAACGGGTTCTCTATCTGGTGTCCCCAAGACTGGTATCTGAAAGAAGAGCCTGACCTAATGTTGAATTTGGTGAGTCCGCGCTCCCACCCCGGGGAACAAATGTGGGGCGGCTGGTGGGGTGCAACCGTCGCTCTATCCAAGGGTTCCACACGGGAAACCTTATGGAACGCGTTTATCGAATGGAAGGCAAGTGAGAAGGAGTTGCAAGCATATGCCCAGGTGACCGAGGAGACAGTGACGGTGGGCGGAGTAAGTGCGATAAGGCAGGTCTTCGAATATAAGCAGCCAGCCGGCGTCTGGATAACTGTTGAGGAGCTCTTCTTGGTGAAAGATGGCTTCGCTTATGTCATTACTTGTGCTGCCTCGACCTCGCTTCGGGACGAATACGAATCCACATTCGATACCATAATTAACAGCTTCGGATTTCTGGACTAAGCTCACGATAGTCAGAAGTGTGAGTTCAAATTGGCCGCAGCTACCTAAGGAGATACTAGATGAAGGCCAAGAAGCTCATTGTATTGGCGCTTCTGGCCATCCTGCTGTTATCAACGTTGGCCTGTTGCGGGGAGAAGAAGAGAGCACATCCACACCAACGCCTACGCCAAGACACCTTCTTTAAGCAGCCCCCGCTACTTATAGACCTCCACTGCTAATGCCTCTGCTTCGTCTGCCAGCATCCCAAATATCATATGATAATCGTGATCACTGATCTCTGCGATCGGCGCCGGCCACATTAACAGGTTGTCACTGCCTATAAGCCCCTGACCTCCAAAGCTTAAGGGCCCAAGCCAGGTGTCAAAGGTCTCGGTCTCAAGGACATCCATGATCTTGTCCACATCATCCACAGTGCCAGCCTTCTTCAGAGCTTCGGTCATGACATAGAGTATGGTCGCGGAGTAGTATGAGCTCATGGTGAACTCCTGGCCCTCATACCGTGCCTGGTACTCAGCGGCGAAATCCTTCACCTCCTGGGGCAACTCTTCTCCGAACGGGTTTGGTTGATAGACCAGCAAGCCCTGGACATTGTCCCACCCTGCTTGCGCGGCCGTTACTCTGCTCCACCCGTGAAAGGCAGCAAGGCCATCCCAGCCTATTTCCCTCATAGCTTTCAATATCAGAGGATTGCCTATAAAAAAGTCAGGCTCTTTGCTCACCAGGCTGGTTGCCACAGGGTAAAACTCCATCGTCTGTAATGAGTAGTAGTCTACAGTTACCACCTCGAGACCAGAATACTCGGCCGCGGCGACGGCGGCATCCGCAATCTCATGGCCAGTTCTGTCCTCACCCATGGCTATAGCCACAGTTTTCACCTCGGGGTGGGCTGCGGTCAGCCACTGGAAAAGGACCGGCGTGTGCACCATATAGGTTGGAGAGAACTGAAAGGTGTGGTGCTTATCAGGGCCAAAGGCCTCCATGCCAGCGCCCGATATGGAAAGCATCACCCCTTTCTCCTCGCATATAGGCTGGGCAGCAAGTGCGGCATCGGCACCGGTCTGGTGCATGAACTTCACCCCATCCTCAAAGATGAACTTGGTAGCCGTCGCCACCCCGCCGGCGGTAGTGTACCCGTTATCCATGGAAATAACTTTCCAGCGGTAGCGCTCGCCAGCCACAGTAAACTCGCCGATCATCTCAGAAGCTAAATTAATCCCTTGTCTCGCCGGAAGGCCAACAAAGGCTCCAAGCATGCCCGACATCGGCGCAGCGAAGCCAAGCTTCACCCTCTTTACTTCCTCCTCCCCACCACCACAAGCAGCACCTATGACCAGCGCCAAGCACAAAGCAACAACTGCTGCTATCGATGACCATCTCTTCACTAGAACCTCCTTTGCCTTCCGCTGGGGATATTATTCCCGAAAAGCAACCTCCCAGTCAACAGCCCTAATTTGCCACTGCCCTCGCTGCGTGGTATGTTGCCACTTGATAGCCACTGGCGTAAAATGGAAGCACAAGGGAGTTTGAATCCCTTTTTCTTAGGAGGAAGCATGGTGTTGCCGGACTTTGACCAGCGGATTAAGACCCTAGCTCAGTGGATGTTTGAGTCAAAACACATGGTGGTCTTCACCGGTGCTGGCATCAGCACGGAATCAGGTCTCCCCGATTTCCGGGGGCCGGATGGCATTTGGACGCGGCAGGCGAAGGGGCTTCCTACTCCAATGCGAGACTGGACCTCAGTCGAGCCTAATGTGGGGCACATGGCTATTGTTGAGCTACAAGAACTGGGCAAGCTGAGCTTCCTTATCTCACAAAATGTGGACAACCTCCATTTACAATCGGGGATCCGCCCCGATTTGCTGGCCGAACTGCACGGCAACATCGCCAAGCTACGGTGCACTCGCTGCCAGGCGAAGGTGGACAAGTCCACAGGCCTAGATGCTTGTTCCTGCGGCGGCAAGCTGGTTACCAGCGTGGTTAACTTCGGCGAATCCCTGCCTCAGAAGGAACTGTCCGCTTCTCATTGGCACTCACAAAAATGCGACCTTTTCGTGGTTGCCGGCTCCAGCCTCGTTGTCACCCCCGCTGCCGACATACCCCGGGTGGCCCTCCAGTCCGGGGCTCGGCTGGTAATCATCAACAGGGGTGAAACCCCATTCGACCGAGTTACTCATCTGCGTTTTGAGGAAAGCACAGGAGAGGTGCTGCCCCTAGCAGTTGCTCAGTTAAAGCAACTCATGAATGCGTAATTGAGAGGGCATTTGAAGCCTCATCGTCTTTTGGGCTTGGGGAAGAAATAGAGCCCCACCACCACTGCCAGGGTTACCAGAGAGATAATGTAGCACGGGAGATGGACACGGTAAAACCTGGTGTAGGTTAGCTCACCGCCATCGCCGTCGGACTCAAAGGCGGGCATGAATCCCAGGTTCTTCATCGCCTGCTGGCCATCATACTCCCAGTGCTCAGTGCTCGCCCTACGGGAAACGGTGAACACCAGGTACTCCCTTCGACTCCCCTGAACATGGTATTTGACCGCGCTCTCCTTTTCGAATTCCACAACTTCCATTGTGGAAGCCTCACCGCCGCTATTGCCACTCCCCAGCAGGTAGAGATGTTCCATCACGTCCTGAGTTTTGCTCAGCTCCAGGTACTGCTCCAGGTTTTCGATATGAACAACGCTATCAACCCCGTAGATCTTAGCCCTGGGGTGGAGGTTCTCGAACAGGGTAATGCCCTGTCTTTCCAGCCCCACAGCTAAATCCGCCTGCCGATAGAGGAAATCATAGGCCTCATAATCCGCCTCGTGTGCCAGGATGATATACTTTACATTGAGTGGGGCCAAGAGCTCGCCCACGTTTTCTATATCGTCTCTGTTGTCCAGCAGAAACTCCACATATTTGCTTACCGGATATTCGACCTGAGAATAGAGATCGGGAAGCTCGATGTTATCCCCTGCGATAATAGGCTTATCGAAGAATTGCAATGCCGGGTTCCACAGCCTCTTATCCCTATTGGGAAGCCAGCTAAAGTCCATATAAAGATGCCAGGGCAAGAATAAAACCTGAAAATCTTCTTCGTCCTGATTCAGGTATTCATTCACCTCGTACCACTCCTGGGGATAATCTGTGGTTCCCAGTTGTCCCTGAAAGCCAAAGATGGAGAAGGAGTAAGCGATGGGGCTCAAGACCAGCATAATCGCCAGCGTCATCACCCCTGCCACAGGCAATTTCCGTTTAAGCTTAAGTCGCCTTAAAGGCTTAATGATCTCCCGCACCCCCAAGCCACCTAGGAAAGCATAGGCGAGGCAGAGCAAAGCGACGAACTTCTGGGAATCTCTGAATCCGCGAAAGAAGGGTATATGCTCATAAGCCCACTCAAAGGGAGCACGTGTTAAATCGCTAGCTGCTCCCAGTGCCAGAAGGTAACTGACCACCCCCAGCACAGCGAAGGACACCACCACCCACCCCAATCTCTGATGCCGATATTTGACCAAAAATCCATACACAGCAAGCAAGAGTATGAAGGCGAAAAGAAGCCACCAAACAGGCAGGATGTCTTTGGTATATAGATAGCCTTCCCTCCAGAATCCATGCATGGAGGCGACATCAAAGGCTGTCCCAAAACCTGAGACAGCCTTGGGAGCGAAGAAAAGAAGGTCTTCGGGGCCTATCCCCTGGATCAGCGTCTTGCTGGCAGTGAGATAGGGAACTAGCCAGTAAAGGCTCAGAGCTAAGTATATTGCTACGCTTATCCCCATACATTTAGAGGCGTGGAGAAGCACCGTTGGCTCCCTGCGCTTCGTTATCACCCGAACCAAAAAGATGACGAGGAAGGCTAGGAAAAGCAGGAAGTAGCCGTGTACCAGGACAATCCCCACCAGCGTGGAAAGCAATACCACTTTTATCACATCCCTTTTCCCTCCCCTTTCCAGCAGCTCAATAAATGCCTTAATGGCAAAGGGGGTCACGGCGTAGGCTACCAAGAGCCCCCAGTGTCCCGCCAGGAACCGAGCGTAGGTAAACGGATTCATCATATAAAGCAAACCGGCGAAGTACGCCCCTGACCCTCTATAGGGGAAGAGCCGGTGAGCACCCAATCCGGCGAAAAAGAAAGCCAAGAACAGAATCGCCTTCTGGATTAGCCAGGCAGGAACAAGCTTGCTCCCAAGCTGGATCAGGAAGATAACCGGGGTGTAGTTTGACGGCCACCACTCGTCCAGCCCGTAGACAAAAGAGGAGGAGTCAAAATG
>JADFVG010000054.1 GCA_015222405.1 Chloroflexota bacterium | reverse complement strand
CTCCTCTATGGAGCCCACAACCAGATTTGAACTGGTGACCCCGTTCTTACCAAGAACGTGCTCTACCACTGAGCTATGTGGGCCTTTTTCGAACTAGGACTGTTTGTCTTTGGAACCTTGCTTTTGGTTCAAATCTCTTTATCGTGGTGGCGGGGGTAGGATTCGAACCTACGTAGCCCATTCGGGCGGCAGATTTACAGTCTGCTGGTATTAGCCACTCACCCACCCCGCCTCCTTTTCGAACCTCACCCCGACTCTAAGCCCAGCTATTACTGCTATCCAGCCCCGGGCTAGGCTTTATTCAGCCCGAGGGGGGATTCGAACCCTCCAACCTACCGATTACAAGTCGGTTGCGCCACCGTTGCGCCACTCGGGCTTTTTTCGAACTATATTGTATTGTACCTAGATACAATACAATATTCTACCTGATTTGTAAAGCTATCATCTTTTGCTACCATTGTCAATATGGGCTACCTTGGCCACACTCCTTCTCCAGCTCCTCGGCGGTGAGGATCCTCCCGGTGAGGGAACTGGCATCCTGACAGGCGAGGAAAACAGCATATCGGCCCCACATCTCCGGCTTCTGCCACAGCGAGCGGTCGACATTGAAGTACCAAAGCCTTACCCCTTCGGTATCGGTATAGCCGGGGCAAAGGGCATTGACAGCGATATTGTATTCCTTAACCTCCTTGGCGAGTCCGGAAGTAAAGCGCTCGATGGCTGCCTTGGTCACCCCGTAGGGAACCCCGCTTTCAATAACCCTCGTCCCTAGGATGGAGGAGAGGTTGATAATGCTTCCCCTCTTTTGTTCCATCATCTTGGGCAGCACTGCCTTGGTGCACAGGAAGGCTCCCCTGAGATTGACCGCCATAATCAGGTCCCACCGCTTTATCGAAACTTCTACCAGGGTGCCGGGGATATCTATCCCTGCATTGTTGACCAGAATGTCGATGCCGCCGAATTCATCAATGGTTCTTCTTACCATCGCCTCCACCTCCTCCTCTTTGGCGATATCGGTCTTTATCGCCAGCGCTCTCCTGCCCAGGGCGCGAATCTCATCCGCAGTCTTATGTATTGTCCCAGGAAGTGGTCCCTTCTCCTCTTCAGTGCGAGCGGCAATCACCACGTCGGCCCCCTCTGTGGCCAAGGCGAGAGCGATGGCCTTTCCTATCCCCCTTGATGCCCCGGTGACTATGGCTACCTTTCCTTCTAGCTTCATCTTCGCCCCCTTATCAAATAGCGCCCCATTTGGTATACTACGGAACGGGCAAAAAACAAAATAGCAGAACCCACAAGCTATTGCAAGTATCAATTTGGAGGCTAAGATGCCTGTTATCGCTGTTATTGGGGCGCAATGGGGAGACGAGGGCAAGGGGAAGATCATCGACCTCCTGGCGGAAAAGGTAAATATGGTGGCGCGCTTCTCCGGGGGTAACAATGCTGGGCATACAGTAGTCAATCCCTACGGCGAATTCGCGATGCATCTTGTTCCCTCGGGCATCTTCTATCGCCACGTCACCTGCGTTGTCGGCAATGGCGTAGTCATCGACCCCGCAGTGCTCCTGGAGGAGATCGACCAACTCAAAAAGCGTGGTGTGGAGGTGGATAAGCTGTTCATCAGCGACCGTGCTCATCTCATCATGCCCTATCACATCCTTCTCGATGGGCTGGAGGAGGAGGCGCGCGGTGGTGGTGCTATAGGGACGACGAGGAAGGGGATCGGCCCCTGCTATATGGATAAGGTGGGGCGGCTGGGGATCCGCACCGGGGATCTGCTGCAGAGAGACACCTTTCGAGATAGGCTTCGCTCTGTCTTGGACTATAAGAACCGCATCCTGACCAGGGTTTATGAGGCCCAGCCGCTATCGCTGGAGGAAATTTATGATAAGTATTGCCGCTATGGGGAACAGCTTGCCCCCTTCCTCAGGGAAACCGATTTGATGGTGGAGCAGGCACTAGAGCGGGGGGAGATGGTGTTGCTCGAGGGGGCGCAAGGAACGATGCTCGACATCGACTTTGGCACCTACCCTTACGTTACTTCCACCGCCACCATGATAGGCGGCGCTTGCTCCGGAGTGGGGCTGAGCCCGGTGAGGATCGACCGCATCTACGGCGTGTTCAAGGCTTATGCCACCAGGGTGGGGAGCGGTCCCATGCCTACAGAGCTCTTTGATGACACCGCTGGGCTTATCCGGGAGCGAGCCCACGAATATGGCACCACCACGGGGCGACCCCGCCGCTGTGGCTGGTTTGACGCTGTGGTGACTCGCTTCAGTGCCAGGGTAAACGGCTTCTGTGGGGCTTGCCTCACCCGCCTCGATATCCTGGATACGCTGCCATCGATAAAGATATGCACCGGATACAGACTAAATGGCGAAGCTTTAACCAGGCCCCCCTCTAACTCCGCTCTGCTGGCGAAATGTGAACCGCTCTATGAGGAGCTTGATGGCTGGCAAACCGACATCAGCAGACTGCGGCACCTTGAGGATTTGCCCCCCCAGGCTCGCTCTTATGTGCGCAGGCTGGAGGAACTTACTGACTGTCCCATCAACATCATCTCCGTAGGTCCGCGGCGGGAACAGACCATCGTGGTCAAGGCGATCCTATAAGGAGGCATGGTTGGGTGGATATTTTGGGCTCCAAGTTCCGCCAGCCTCTTTATCCACCTCATGCCATCCCTTCTCCCTGAAGAAGACGCGGATGAACCTGTGGAGATAGCTGGGGGAATAGGGATAGTTGATGCTTAGGGCTTCTTTTATCGCTGGATGGTCGCTTTCCCTCAGCCGATCAAGGCAGTGCTCCAGGCTTACCCTGTCGCTGGCAGCGACCACCTCTTCCAGCCGAGAAACGAGCGCCCTTTCCTTTTCCTCGTAGTCCGTTATATAAGCGATGATTTTTTGTTTGCCCTCTATAGGGTTGAAATGGCCTACCCCGAGGTAATCGACACCTTCTTCCTGCACCAGGTTCTTGACCTTGGCAGCGCTTTGGAGCACCTCGCGAATGCTACCCTCAACGCCATTGGGGTTTACATACCATAGGACATCACCGGTGAAGATCGCCTTTTCGCCCTCGAAGTAGATGGATAATGAGTCAGCGGTGTGCCCCGGGGTGGAAAGCAAATATGCTTCCTCCACCTTCCAACCCTGGAAAAGGACATCACCAAGATGAAACTCCTCTTTATCACCTTCCCTCAGCCATTCCGCTTTGGCAAGCCCCATGTCTACCTCAACTGAGGCTGTGGTGCTTTCCATGAAGGTCTGCATATTTTGTTTTGCTATCTCAGGGACGAAGTAGTGAACCTCGGGAAATCTGCGACCCAATTCATCGAGAATCATGCTATTACCGCTGTGGTCAAGATGCCAGTGGGTGTTTAGTAGATAGACTTTGCCCACATTTGAGAACTTGGCTGTCGCTGCCAGAAGTTGGCTGCGGTGAAGACCTCCCAGCCCGGACTCTATAATGTATAGCGTGTGCCCTGCTCTTACCAGATAGGAATTGGAGCCATAGCTATTTTCTGTGTGCCACCATTTTACATTTGGAATGTGAGTCCCTGCGACCAGTTCTATGCTGGGCACCGCTATATTTCCTCTTATGTGAAAAATAGCCCTCTGCTAGCCTATGGAGCAATCAAAGGGCTACAAGTTCGCATCAATGCCTTGCCGCCAGGGGCAAGTCAATGCGGTAGCTCTTGAGTACGGCCTCTATCTGCGCTGCTGATTTCTCATCGGGCTCGGTGAGGGGCAGGCGGGGCTTGCCCACAGGGAATCCCGCAACGTTCAGGGCATATTTGATCGGGATCGGGTTGGAGACCACAAACAGGGCATCGATCAGAGGCAGCAATCGGCGGTGGATGTGGGCCGCCTCCGCTACCTTGCCACCAAGGAACTTCTCAAACATCTCCTTGATTTGAGCACCAACGAGGTGCGAGGCAACGCTTATTGTCCCATAGCCTCCCAGCGCCAAAATAGGGAAGGTATCGCTATCGTTTCCGCTATAGACCAGAAAATCCTCGCCCGTACCAGCGATGATCTTGGTGATCTGGTCCAGGTTGCCGCTGGCCTCCTTGATGCCCACGATGTTATCCACCTGGCTCAGCCTGATCACGGTATCGGCAGCGAGGTTGGTGACGGTGCGACTGGGCACATTATAGAGGATGCAGGGCAGTTTGGTGCCTCCGGCGATGGCCTTGAAGTGCTCAAAGAGCCCCTCTTGCGTCGGCTTATTATAGTAGGGGACCACAAGCAAAACGGCATCGACACCGACCCGCTCCGCCTCTTTGGTCATCTCCAGGCCCTCCCGGGTGCAGTTGCTTCCCGTGCCGGCCATCACCGTCCCTCGTCCTCCCACCGCTTTCTTCACCGCGGCGAACAGCTTAAGCTGCTCTTCATCGGTTAGCGTGGGGCGTTCCCCCGTTGTGCCTGCAACCACCACCCCATCGCTTCCCGAGTCGAGGAGGGCCAAGGCGAGCCGCTTCGCCTGCTCATAATCCACCCTGCCTTCCCCATCGAATGGGGTTACCATTGCAGTGAATAGTCGACCTAGCTCCATTTGGTGCCTCCTATATCCAGCCTCTCTCCACCATAGTCTCAGCGATCTGGACCGCATTGAGGGCTGCCCCCTTACGCAGATTATCGGCCACCACCCATATAGCCAAACCGCAGCTATGAGAGGCATCCTGACGGATGCGCCCGACGAAGACCTCGTCTGAGCCTGCCACAGACCACGGTTGAGGGTAGAGGCTGATATT
>JADFVG010000053.1 GCA_015222405.1 Chloroflexota bacterium | reverse complement strand
CCTCTACCTCCTCAGGGCTGTACGCCTCTTTCACCAGATACTCACTCTCCCCCACGATCTCGTAGACGGGAGATGGCCATATTGCCACATGACCAATGCCATTAAGCGCCTCACAGCCATAGTGGATCGGCCCAACCGGGGTGTCAAAGGTTCCCGTCTCCATGGTCTCTATAATCTTGTCGACATCATCCACGGTGCCAGCCTGCTTCAAGATATCGGTATATAGATACAGGAGAGTAAGTGTCTGCAATGATGCTGCTGTGAACTCGCCACCAAAGGCTTCCTCGTACTCGGCAGCGAAGGCCGCCACCTCAGGCCACAGATCCCCAAGGGGGTGTGGCATATAGATCAGCAATCCGATGGCATCGTCCCAGAGTGCCGTCCCCCACGTCCCCTCGGTCCAGTGGTAACATGCACAAAGCCCTTCATAGCCCATTTCCCACAGCACTTCAAACAGCGGCAGGACGCCTATAACCAGGTCAGGATTATCGGCCATTATCCTAGTTGCTATGGGATAATATTCCACCGTAGCCATTGGATGGGCCGAGGCCCTAAGTTCAAGACCATAGTAATCGCAACAGCCCTCAATGGCGTCGGCTATGGTGGCCCCCAGTTCGCCCTCGATGTAACTCGTAGCAACACGTTTTACCTCAGGGTGCTCTTTGGTCAACCAGTCAAAGAAGGGGGCGGTACCCAAATGCCAGACGTTAAGCGATTGGAAGGTATGAGGCTTATCCGGTCCGTAATCAAACGGACCGCCAGCCGCGATGTCGAGTATCATCCCTATTTCTTCGGTTAGCATTGCCGAAGCGAACCCTGGGTCGGCAGTGGACTGGAACATAAAGTCTACGTCATGCTCGTAGATGAACCTGTTGGCCGACGCCACCCCGCCGGCGGTACTCATAAGGTTATCTTCAAAGATGAGATCCCAGCGATAGCGCTCTCCATCCACGATGAACTCGCCGATCTTATCATTGGCTAACTCAAATCCATATTTAGCCGGGAAACCAGCAAAGGCTGCATAAACGCCTGTCAGCGGTAGCCCGATGCCTAATTTCACTTTCTTTACCCCTGTTTCCTCCTCCTCGCTACAAGCGATACCCATGACCAGTGCCAGACACAAAACTACAACTGCTGCTACCGAGAGCCACTTTTTCATCTACACGCTCCTCCATCTTTCTGGATGAATACATAGACAGGCTATGTATAGGCAGTCGAAGCTACCTTATCAATAAAGTATGTGCTTGTCAAGAGTATGTGCTCTCAGGGAAAGAAACCTTGACGCGTTTGCGCGAGAAAAATGCGGTCCATCTCTTGCTCGTCGAGCAATCCTAGACTGGCCGATCATGTCCCACTAAAGCCTCTTCCCAGCGCATACTGCTCTCCCACCAGGCTTCTCCGCTTTGCTCTCCATGCCCTATTTTGGCCTCGATCAGAGCCGGGCTGAGCAGGAAAACCAACATAAGCAGGGATGTTGCCAACAGACCGAAGAAACCATAATCGCCCCAAAAGCTGTGGCCGATGGCAGCGGCAGCGATTGTGCATACCATGAGTAGAGCTCCAACCTTTAGCACTCGCTGTCGCAGTCGGACGAAGGTTGCTGATGCCACCCCCAGTGTTATAAAGGCTAGGGCCATGGACATATCTAATTGGTGAACCGATGCCGTGGCTCCTTGGAATACTCCACCAGCTTGCTCTAAGTCCAATAGCCAGGCTCCTACGATGGGCAGGGGGACAAGCATAAGAGAGGCCAGAATCCAGTCCCGTCGCACAACCCGAATCGTTGTCGAAACAATGATCCAGAGAGAAGACCCGATTAGGGCCAAGACTAGCAGCAGCGCCCAGACGCTGGGAAAGGATCCGCTTCCCCAAAAGAGGGAAGAGGCAGCTTGCCCCAAAACGGGCGCCGCGGCATACCCCCCGATAAGGAGAGGCAACAGGGAATAGCCAACCCACGGGTAAAGCCAACTTGGCTTACCACGCCACCACCCATACAAAGTCACACACACGATTGAAACGAAGGCAATCGATGCCCAGAAGGGGTTCCGCCAGAGTTGGGAGATAAACAGACCGGCAATGATGAGATGTGGCAGACAAGATATGGCAGCCTCAATCTCGCTACCTTTGCTACGCGCCTCATACATGCGCCGAGCTACTACTCTTGGTCGCCCAAAGGACTCAATGGCAGCTTTCGTTGCTTCACTCTCAGAAAGACCGTTCGCTTGTAGCTCATCAACACTGTCTCGAAAATAGGTATATACCTCCCGTACGATCTGCATTTCGGTAGCCGGATCTAAATGAAGGTGGGACCGAACCTCATCTAAGTAGCTTCTAATCTCGGGCAGCATTGTTCCAACTATGTCCTAAGCTTCCACAGGTCTAAACACGAGGTTGACTGCAGATGTGAAGTCTCGCCAGGTAGCCATTTTCCCTCTCAATGCGTATTTGCCTTTTTCCGTAATTCGATAGTATCGTCTTACCTGACCGTTGGGGAGCTCCTGCCACTCGCCTTCGAGAAGACCCTCGTTCTCCAGTCTGTGCAGAGCAGGGTAAACTGTGCCCTCTTTAAACTGAAAGTAGCCGTGGCTCCTTCTTCCTATCTCCTTGATGAGCTGATAACCATAGGCATGCCGCTCTTGTATCAGGAAAAGCAGTAGAGTGTCAGTGCTACCTCTAAGCAACTCTGGAACATATTTTGATGGCTTGTCTTTCATAGATACCACCTCGCCTTGCTATGCCCAAACATAGCAGCAACGCAAATGCTTGTCAAGACGCAAATCGATAATTTTCTCATCGCAAACTCTGGCCATTTCCCCCACTTTTTCCCGATCATCACGAATCCTGCCACTGGCAGCTCTTGCCAAAGTTGAAAATAGAAAATAGAATAGCCAAGGGTGGAGCGAGGGAGGCTTTTAGACTACTGGGTCGGAGTAGCTACAGTGCCAGAAGATATTTTCGCCCTGATCGGAGAGACGCCCATAGTAGAGTTGGCCAGGATGAACAACACCAACTCGACCATCCTCGCCAAATTCGAAGCCCTGAATCCTAGTGGCAGCATAAAGGATGTAATGGCCTATTACATGATGGATGTCGCCGAGAAGAGAGGCCTGCTCAGGCCGGGAATGACGATAATTGAGATCACCAGTGGCAACACAGGCATTTCCTTTGCCATGCTCGCTGCTGTAAAAGGCTACCACTTCATGGCAGTCATGCCTGAACACATGAGCGTCGAGAGAAGGCAGATGATGGAGGCCTTTGGAGCAGAGATTGCATTGACGCCCGCAGAAGAAGGCTTTGCCGGTTGCCTGGAAAAACTGGAGGAGCTGGCAGCCAATAACCCGGGTTCCTGGCTACCCAGGCAGTTTGATAATCCCGACAATGCTGCCGCTCATAGAGAGATAACGGGGAGGAGGATTTTGGAGGAGGTGGGAGGCAGAATAGATGCCTTCGTCTGCGGGGTAGGCACTGGTGGCACCCTGATGGGGGTCACTGAAGCCCTGCTCAATGTGCACCCCAATTTACAAGTGATTGCCGTGGAGCCTGCCGAATCGGCGGTGATGAGTGGTGGCAAGCCCGGAACCCATCTGATCCAGGGCATTGGCCCGGGATATATCCCAAGCTTGGTAAACATGGGCATCATAGACCGAGTGATAACCGTAAAGAGCCAAGAAGCCATTGATATGACAAGACGGATGCTGAGGGAGGAGGGGTTGATGGTGGGTGTTTCCTCCGGGGCGAATGTCCTCGCTGCCCTGAAAGTGGCTGGAGAATTGGAGGATGGGCAAACCATCGTTACCATTCTACCGGATAGGGGGGAAAGATATCTCAGCGTGAATATATTGTAGCCCGAGTCGGGTCAGGACTCCCGACGAGCCTGAGTCCCAAGACAACAAGATCCACCTGAAGGTCGGGGGACGAGGGCTTCAATAAAGGCTCTTTCCGCGCAATCCTCGCCCTAAACCATGCCTCACTTCAAGATTCGCCTTCTCATTGTGAATAGGGAAAGGGCGAAGAATACCACGGTGATGCCTATCACGATAGCAAGTCCCCACCATGCCCCTTCCCCCGGCTGGCCACTGATCAAGGACCGCATCAGATTAACCACCGGGGTCAGTGGTGCGATCCAACTGAGATGTTGCACCAAGGTGGGGAAGGCGGATAGGGGAAAGAAGACACCGCTGAAGAAAAACATCGGGGTTATGATAAGGGTGAAATAATAGTTAAATGTGTAGATGGCGGGGGCCAGCGAGGTGAAGAGCATGGCAATCGAGGAAAACATCAGGCCTGCCAGCACCGCCAGGGGAGGTATCAGCAGTGCCCACCAGGAGTTCACCAGCCCAAAGGCGGCAGCAATGGCCAGCACAGCGCAGGCGGTGATGAAGGAGCGCGTGGCTCCCCAGAAAATCTCGCCAGCCACCACATCTTCTATGTTTAAGGGGGTAGTAATGATGGCGTCGTAGGTCTTCTGAAATTTCATGCGGACGAAGCTACCATAGGTGCACTCAAAACTGGCGCTGAACATAGCATAAGCAGCGACCACGCCAGGGGCGATGAATTCGACATATTTCTCGCCTTCCTCCATGGTAACGTAGGCCCCTAGCCCCACCCCCATAGCCACTAGAATCAAGAGGGGCTCGGCGAAAAGCCCTGGCATTTCACTACGCCACAGCTTGGAGAACACATCTCGATTCCTCTGCCATACCCGCAGGGAACGATATGAGAAACCCCTCACTCCGTCAGCGACCTCCCTGTTAGCCTCAGAAAGACGTCCTCAAGCGTAGGGCTGCGCTCGTTTCGGACACCCAGTTTCTGTCTCAAACTATCGTCCAATACCTGGTCATCGCCTTGAAAGACATAGAGCGTCTCCTCTACTTCCTGCCACTCAAAGCCCGCTTCCCGCAGCTTCTGCAGCACGTAGTCTTTGTCCTCATAGCCGGGGCTGGCCTCGAGGATTTGCCTGCCCCCGTATATGGCGAGCAGCTCTTGAGGTCCTCCCAGGACAATGATCTTACCCTCGTTCATAATGGCCACACGGTCGCAGAGATGCCAGGCCTCTTCCATATTTTGGGTACATAAGAGCAGGGTCACACCCTGTTCCTTGAGAGAGCGCAGCTTCTGCCACACAAGGTGTTTGGTCTGAGGATCCAACCCTACCGTGGGCTCGTCCAGAATGAGGAGCTTGGGCTGATTAATCAGGCTCCTGGCTATGAGCAGGCGCCGTTTCATACCCCCGGAAAGCTCATCAATTTTGGACTGCTGCCTGTCGCTCAGCTCAAAGAGCTGCAGATTGGCCAGGGCCCTCTCTCTGGCCTCCGCCTTTGGTATGTCAAAATAGCGGGCAAAGGTGGTCAGATTTTGTAACACTGTCAGGTCGATGTCGAGGTTCTCCTCTTGAGGCACCACGCCTATATTGGCTTTAATACGGCGCGGCTCTTTATCCACATCCTTGCCGTCCACCCGGATGCTGCCCTGGCTAATGGGAGAGGTAGCGATGATCATGCGCACCAGAGAGGTCTTACCCGCACCGTTGGGACCCAAAAGGCCGAAACACTCACCCTCCTCTACATCCAAGTCTATGCCGGCCACAGCCACTATGGAACCAAATCTCTTTACCACGTTCCTTACTTCTATAATGGGCATGCCCCTATTTTAGCACGCTTTTCTCTGTCTATGCTAAAATAAATCGTGATTGATCTTTAAATTCTGCCTAGCCATGGGGTTTTAACGATGCCAGAGAAAGTGCTCTTGTCATGGAGCGGCGGCAAAGACAGCGCTATTGCACTATATGAAATTCAACGAGGGCGAGAGTATGAGGTAGTGAGCCTACTGACAACTCTAACAGAGGAATATGACAGGGTGACCATGCACGGTGTCCAGCGGGTTCTCCTGGAACGACAGGCAGAATCTCTGTGTTTACCCCTTCAGCAAATACTCATTCCAAAGGGAGCATCCAACGAAGAATATGCGTCTAAAATGCACGCTGCGCTTGCTGAATTTCAGAGCGCTGACGTGTCTTCTGTAGTTTTTGGAGATGTTTTCTTGGAAGATGTCCGCAAATATAGAGAGGACAACCTATCGAAGATCGGGATGAAGGCAATCTTCCCAATATGGGGGAGGGATACCGCTGAGCTGGCTCAGACATTTGTGGATTTGGGATTCAAGGCTATCGTTACTTGTGTTGACTCAAAGATTCTGGGGGAGAGATTTGTCGGGAGGATGATCGATGATTCCTTCTTAGCCGAACTTCCGCCCAATGTTGATCCATGTGGCGAAAACGGGGAGTTTCATTCATTTGTATTTGATGGGCCAATATTTAGGAGGAGGATATCAATTACTGTAGGGCAGATTGTCTTAAGAGATTCGTTTTACTTTTGTGACCTGGTGCCTGGTTGACAAGCGCTCACATCACAAGCTGTCTGCCCGTGGTCGCAGTGTCACTTAGATGTGGATTAATCGGCGTTGGGGCTCAATATAGGACACAGAAGACTGAGGGAGCTTGACAAAGGCAGCCCAGCTACCTAAAGTGTCCATTACTGAGT
>JADFVG010000052.1 GCA_015222405.1 Chloroflexota bacterium | reverse complement strand
CTGGGGATCAGCGTTGGCCACATGGCGATGATCTCCCTATGTGGCAGATGAAATACGCCGGTTTGAGCAGCAGGCCCACTGAGATCCATGGCATAGATATCCCGTATGACTTTTATGATATCGGATTCCTTGGGCGATTTTATCGCTATCCTCAGCCCGACCTCGTTTAGCTCCACCTCAGGCTCGGGCGAAAGCGACCCATGAAGGGAGTTGACCCCAATATAGTCGAATCTGATCTCATCAGCCTCAATGCCCATCATGCGGAATCGCTCCCGCAGTATCTCCTCGGCTCGCCTTGCCTTGGCAAGAGCCTTAGGCCAGGCATAAAAGGCGAATGCCTGACCAATGTAGCCATCCCGGTACCCGATGCATGCCTTGAGGGTCGCTGGCCTCGGTTTCCCCTTGATCCCGCTGAGCTTAACTCGATCCTCGCCCACCTGCTCAAACCTGAGTTCGGTTACATCAGCCACCACATCCGGCGTCATATAGTTCGCCGGATCGTGCAGTTCATAGAGCAGTTGCTCCTTGCAAGTAGCCTCAGATACCACTCCCCCAGAGCCTTCCACCTTGGTGATCATTGCTTCCCCGTTTTCGTACATCTCGACGATAGGGAAGCCCAGATGCACTGGGTCAGGCACCTCCTGCCAAAAGCTAAAGTTGCCGCCGGTGATATGCCCCGAGCACTCCGCCAGATGGCCAACAATGACGCCGGCAGCAAGTCGGTCACAATCTGTCAGGCCCCAGCCAAACTCATAGCAGGGTGGAGCAAGCCACATGGCTGAATCGGTGTGTCTCCCGGTTATCACTATCTGAGCACCCTGTCCCAAAGCCTCGACTATTGGGTCAGCCCCCAGATAGACGCTCATAGCAATTATCCGACCCTCTATCGACTCCAGTCTCTCCCCGGTATCGAGATGATCGAGGCTTATCCCCTTCCCCCTGAGCTCTTTTATGCGGGCAAGACATTCCTCACCTATGGTATCATCTCCTGATATGGTGGCAACCCTCGTCCCATGCAGCCCTATCTTGGTTGCAACATCGATGGCTATCTTCCCCGCTGACAGGGGATTGACTCCACCGCAATTGCTGATCAACCTGACCCCATTCCTGACACAAACGGGCATAACATCGTTGGCAGTGCGGCGTATATCCGTGTAGCCCTTTTCCAGATTGTCAAAGCGAAGTTTCTGCAGGCCAGGCAGTGTCACCTCGGCCATGGTATCAAAGGATATGTAGCCCACATTCCCCTTCTCAATGATCTCGATGGCTGCATCCAACCTGTCCGGCCACATCCCCGATCCTGATCCTATTCTGATACTCCTCATATCTGCCCTCCCAAGCTCGTATATTCAGCTTAACTCAGGACTAGCCAGGATGCAAATTTAAAGACCGATGTTCTGAGAGCTCTTTTGTAATTGGCGATTTCCAAGAGCCGTAGCGGGGCATTTTGGCCAATACCTCTTCTTGAGCATTTTCTTCCTGGTTATGATCTTATTTTGGCCCCGATGCTGTCCAGGATCTCTTCCGCACCATGGACGATGCGCTCGATGAGTTCCTTGCAGGTCGGTATGTCGTCAATCCTACCGCAGACCTGACCGCAGGGCATAAAGCCCAGACCTCGATCGCCCTGCACCAGGCTGAGGTGCATTCTCTCACCACCAAATGAGGCATAGGCCAACTCTCCTAGCCCGCTTATGGGGACCTCATAGGCCTGCTTCATCCGGAGGGCGCTTGAAAGCAGCCTCCACCAGGGCACATTGAAAGCCCGCCTCATCTGTAACAAGCCAGAGATTGTCCTTAGCAGGGGAAAACCTCGCTTCTCAGCCTCAAGCATGTCGGTTAGCTGATTTCTCAGCCCCCGGCAGCGGGTCCCGGTAACCCGTGCAGTAATTATAGTATCGTTTTCGGAGGACTCAAGATAGAACTGCTTAACACTGTCGGGGATAGGGCTTTCCTTGGTCAGGGCAAACCTGGTACCCATAGCGATGCCTTCGGCTCCCATAGCCAAGGCAGCCACAAGCCCCCTGGCATCGGCAAAACCTCCGGCGGCTACCACTGGCACTTCTACTACATCCATCACCAGCGGCAATAGCACCGTGGTGGCCACATAGCTGGTGTGGCCTCCCCCCTCCATTCCTTGAACCACCAGGGCATCGGCTCCATAGCCCTCTGTTCTCACCGCATGTCTCACTGCCCCTATGGTGGGCATGTTGATTATACCGTGGGATTTGGTGCGTTCTACTATCTTTTTTGGGTCTCCCCTCCCGTAGCTAGCGACAGCCACCTTCTCTTCGATCATCACTTGCAGGACCTCATCAGCCTGGGGATGATAGGGGAGAAAGTTCACCCCAAAGGGCTTATCGGTGCGCTCCCTGATCTGGTGGATACTTTTTCTAACCTCCTCGGGGGTCATAGGGCTGGCCCCCAAAATCCCTAGCCCCCCAGCCTCGGAGACAGCCGCCACCAGGGAGGGATATGCAACATAGGCCATAGCCGATTGAATTATGGGGTATTTTATCCCCAAAAGCTCGGTGATCCTTGTCTTCATTGTCTCTCCTCTCGATTGCAATCCCCTATAAATTGTTCAAGATCGATATGTCCTCTGCCATCGACGACTCCCAGTTTATCCGCTGCAGAAAACCCATGTCAAGCTGGATCGCCTGCAGGAGTGCAAGGTGCTCCAGGCATGAGCCATTGTGGAACGTTGACAATTCGGCGGTTTGTGGCTATATTGTGTGGAAGTAAAAAGCCTGTATGAGGT
>JADFVG010000051.1 GCA_015222405.1 Chloroflexota bacterium | reverse complement strand
TCCCCCGCGGCTAAGCCTCTATTTCCCCTCAAAGGCATCAAATTCGGCGATTGTGGGGTTGATTTCTCCTGTAATGGTTATGGGATTACTTACCAGCCTATCTCGACAGTCTCCCTTCTCATGGGTACCAGATCATCATCTGCGAGACTTCCTATGCCCTATAGCTCGATCTCTTTTAGATCCCGGGCTACGATGAGTCTAGGCTCAGTAAGCGCCTGAACCTCTGCTGCCGACCAGCCGGGGGCTACCTCCTTGAGCAAGAGCCCCTCTGGGGTGACCTCGATTACCGCCAGGTCGGTTATGACCAGGTCCACGCACTTCCTGGCAGTGAGGGGGGCAGTGCACCGCTTCACGATCTTGGGCTTACCATCCTTGGTGGTATGCTCCATGGTTATGATCACCCTCTTGGCGCCCACTGCCAGGTCCATTCCGCCGCCGATGGTGCCACCCAGGGGGTCTTCGCCAGTGTTCCAGTTTGCCAGGTCCCCCTTTTCCGATACCTGAAACCCGCCGAGGATAGTTATCAGTCGCCCGCTTCTTATCATGGCAAAGGAGATAACTAGGTCGAAAATAGCCATCCCCGGCGCCGGAGTGAAATATCTTGCCCCGGCATCCACATAGTGTTGATCCGCCTTCTCTACCTCGTCCTGCATCACAAGGGGGCCATAGCCTAGAGCACCATTCTCCGAGTGGAAGATCACGCCCTCGGGGATGTGAAGGGCACAAAGGTTTGGCAAGCCGATGCCAAGGTTGACATAATCGCCATCCATGAGCTCTTTGGCAGCCCTCATCGCTATTACTTCTCTTTCCAGCCTCTGTTTCACTCTTTGCCTCCTGGCGAAGCTTGATAGCTACTTGAACAGAATCTGGCGCACGATGTCTATCTCAGCGACCTTGAAAAGCAACTCCTTCGCTCTCTGTGGGCTACCCAGGCCTCCCTCAGGGACCTTCACAATGCGGTCAACAAATATCCCCTGGGTCACCACATGCTCGGGGTCGATCTCCCCCACCTCCACTATTTCGTCCACCTCAGTGATGGTGACCTTCGCCGCCATCGCCATCACCGGGTGGTCCTCGCGGTACACCCCCCAGTAGACCACGTTGCCGAGCTTATCCGCCTTGTGGCCTCTGATGAAGGCGTAATCGGGTCTTATCGGCATTTCCAGGATGTACTCCTTGCCATCTATAACCCTTTTCTCCTTCCCCTCCTCCAGGATGGTGCCCACGCCCACAGGGTTATAGATCCCCCCCAGGCCGGCGGCACCAGCATAGAGCCTTGAAGCCAGCGTGCCATGGCTGGTGAATTCCACCTCAAGCCCCATCTCTACATATTCCTTGATAAAGGCCCCGGCACCCAACACCTGGAGACCCACCACCCCGGCTATCAGCTTCTTTAGCTGGGGGAGTAGAACCGGCAGATTCGCCACCTCATCCTCGGTGAAGAAGAGGGTGGGTATGATGTTGTGCACTATCAGCGTCAAGTCCTTTGCTCCCTTCCGCTTAAGGGCAGCGATCAGGTTTTGAGAAAGGGAGGTTGTCCCCCAGCAGCCGGTGGCGATAGAGGCGCCATCAGGGATGTCTGCCACCGCCTCATCAAAACTGTCGAACACCTTATTGATCATTACTGCCTCCTGAAGGCAAAATTTGGCCAAGTGTAGATGTACCATTTTAGCGCAAAGAAGCGCAGAATTGAAGGGGTATGCACCTGTAGGCCAGGCTTGACAAATTCGCCCTTGGGTGTTAGATGGCATAAGGGATTACGGGTAAAGGAGGAAACGAGATGAAGCTGGTGACCTTTGAGGTGTCCACTGTGCTGGGGCCCTTGCTGCGTCTCGGTGCCCTGAGTCAGGGGAAGATCATCGATCTGAATATCGGCTATACTCGCTATCTCACGGAGAGTATGGGAAGCGGTCGGGCGTATGAGATGGCTGCTGTGGTGCTACCGCCAGAGATGGTTGGCTTTTTCCGCAGTGGTGGGGAGGGGAAAGAGGCAGCCCAGCTGACCCTGGAGTATGTGGCCAAAAGGCGGGGCGAGAGAACGCTGGCGGGGCCGCAGGGCGAGAGGATAACCTACCAGATGGGCGAGGTCATGCTGAAGGCCCCGGTGCCCCGCCCCAACTCGCTCAGGGACTATATATCCTTTGAGGGGCATGCCAGCATGTCGGGCCAGCGGGAATTGTCTCCAGTCTGGTACCAGATGCCCGTTTGCTACAAAGGCAATCCTGATAGCGTAATTGGGCCGGAGGAAACTATCCCCTGGCCCAGCTTCACCGACCTGCTGGATTATGAGCTGGAGTATGGCATCTATATCTTAAAGGAGGGGAGAAATATCACCCGAGAAAGGGCTGAGGAATATATCGCTGGCTATACCATCTTCAACGATATCAGCGCCCGAGACATCCAGTCGCAGGAGATGATGTGCGGCCTGGGGCCGGCCAAGGGCAAAGACACCTGCAGCATTATGGGGCCCTGCCTGGTGACCCCGGATGAGGTGGACGCCAGGAATATGCGGATGATAGCCCGGGTTAATGGCGAGGTGTGGTCGGAGAATAACAGCGGCACGAGCTACTGGACTTGGCCCCAGATCATTGAGTTTGCCTCCATGGATGAGACCCTGCATGCCGGCGACTTCATGGGTTCAGGGACTGTGGAGAAGGGCTGTGGCCTCGAACTGGGCCGATGGCTCCAGCCGGGCGACATCATAGAGCTGGAGGTGGAAGGCATCAGCGTCCTCAGGAACAGGGTGGGGGAGAAGTCTGTCAAGCGGACCTTTACTCGCTAGACCGAAGTCTAACGGAGAAGGCCCATTCTGTCAGCCACCAGCTCTCGGTGGAAGTCGGTAGCACCGAAGGCTATATCCGCTGTCTTAGCTCTTCTGTAATAGAGTCCTACATCATGGTCCCTGCTCGTGCCAATGCCACCATGCAGCTGTACTGTCCTGTCGGTGAGCCACTTGTAGGCCTCGTTGACGTATGCCTTGGCTATGGCGGCCTCTTTGGCACAAGGTATGCCTTCGGACTCCATCCACGCTACCATGTAGACCAGGTACTTGCTGGTCTGAGTGGCAATCCACATATCGGCCATTATATGCTGAAGCGCCTGAAAAGCACCAATCGGCCTGTCATATTGAACCCGCTCTTTAGCGTAGGTTACCGTCATGTCGAGACAGGTCTGCATGCCGCCGATGGACTCAGCAGCCTTGGCAACGCCCCCCTTCTCTATGACCTGCTCTATAATGGGCCATCCCTTATCTAGCTCCCCTAGCACGTCTTTCTTGGGTACGGCGACATTCTCAAAGCGAACTTCACATAACTTGTCCATGCCCATAGTGGGTATCACTTCACAGTGAATGCCTGGGCTCCTGACATCCACTATGAAGAGGGTTAGCCCGTCCTCCGGCGAAGCCCCGTCCTTAGTCCTTGCAACACAAATCAAGTAGTCAGCCACGTGGGCCATCTCCACGAATAGCTTAGTGCCATTTATTACGAAGCTATCCCCCTGGGGTGCAGCTTTAGTGGCAATCCCAGAAGCATCATACGTGCCATCGGCTTCGAGAAGGGCCATGGTGAAGATCAGCTCTCCACTGGCTATCCTCGGCAGGAACTCCCGTTTCTGCTCTTCGCTTCCCGCATCCAGAATAGGCATGGCTCCCTTAACCACGGTGGAGAAGTAAGGCCCGGGCAGAATGTTTGCCCCCATCTGCTCTAGGATGATGGTCAATTCTTGGAAGGTCATTCCCATGCCACCATATTCCTCAGGTATAATCAGCCCAAGCCATCCCAAATCAGCCATCGCCTTCCAGATTTGAGGAGAGTAACCCTTCTCCTCGTCCTCCTCGAGTTCCCTTACTATGCTCTTGGGGCATTCTTTGACGAGGAAATCGCTCACCATCGTGCGCAACATTTCCTGTTCTTCAGTGAAAGCAATATCCATGTTATTCCTCCTCTTAGGGGAAACTTCAGTTATCTCATTCTGGGCAAACCCAACCCGTACCAGGCAATGATGTTCCTCTGTATCTCATTGGTGCCCATAGAGACGGTCAATATGAAGTACTGCTGGTACTGCTTCTCATAGAAACCTTCCAAGGGTGCCCATTTGGACGACCTAACCTGACCGTAGGGGCCCAGTATGTCAGCCCCCAGCCGGGCCAGACGGGCTGATAAATCACCGGCAAACACCTTGACCGCTGAGGCATCTATGGCACCCATCTCATTCTTGGCCTGTTGATCGGCCACCCTGTAGGCAAGGGCCCGGGCTGCTTCCACCTGGCAGGCCAGTTCGGCAATCCTGTTGCGAATAATGGGGTTCTTTGCCAGAAGTTCACCGCCCACCTTTGTCTCATTACAGTACTCTACCAGGCCTTCTAACTGACGTCGCATCATCATGATGGCATCCAGGCTAGACCTCTCGAAGCCCGCCAGCAGCTGAGTAACCCCCCAACCTTTGTTTTCCTCACCGACAACGTACTTTACGGGGACGCGAGCGTCATCAAAGAAAACTTCATTGTATAAATGGCCTCTATCCATATATAGGATAGGCTTCACCGTGATCCCGGGGGTTTTCATGTCAAACATCAGGAAGGTCAGGCCCCGATGTTTAGTCTCAGCATGGGGGTCTGTTCTTACCAGAGCGAAGGCCCAATCCGAACGGTGGGCACCTGTACTCCAGGTCTTCTGGCCATTTAGCACGTACTCATCGCCGTCCCTTAATGCGGTAGTGGTAAGGGCTGCCAGGTCGGAGCCCGCGTTGGGCTCGCTCCACAGCTCACAGAACATGATTTCCGCTGCGGCGATTTTCGGCAGAAATTCCCTCTTCATCTCCTCACTTCCTGCTCCCAGGAGGGTAGGAGCGAGCATTGCCACGCCGAAGATATCAACCCCAGGGGTATCGTAATATCCCCGGGCCTCTGCGAAGAAGACGCGATCCATGACGCTTCCTTGCCCTCCATACTCGGAAGGCCACCCCAGGGCTATCCATCCCCTCTTGGCAAATTCCTTGGCACAGTTAAGGTGGTATTGCCACCCTTCGTCGGAATCGTAAATACTTTCTATCCCCGAGAAATTTGCCGGCTTCTTCTTTTCCAGTTCCCCGCAGACCTCAAAGAATTCATTTCTCCGCGCCACTTGCTCATCTGTAAGCTTAAAGTCCATTTTCAACCTCGCTTCCCGGGTCTACCCCGAGGGGCTGCCCGCAAAAAATGCGATTCACTACAAACTTATCACAAACCGCCCCTGCGCACAAGAGGTCTCGTCTAGCTAAATTCACCAGATCGAAGAGGGCCTCAACTGTAGTTGCAGGATATGTACCTGGACTTCGCCCGAGTCAATATCGATTATGCCAACGGTTTCCAGGCCACGGCGATAGTTGAGAAATGTGGGACTACGGGGTTTGCAAAAAGAGACTTTTGTCCTTTGACACCGCCTTTACTGTGTGTTAAAGTATAGAACAGCTGTGCAATTTGGAGGGAAACAATGCGAGAAAAGGTTGAGGCAGTTCTTGCTCAAATAAGGCCCCATCTAGAGGCCGATGGCGGTAGCGTTGAGCTTGTTGATGTTAACGATGGCACGGTCTCAGTGAGGCTCACTGGTGCCTGCGCTGGATGCCCGATGGCAACCATGACCCTTAAGGGGGGTATCGAGCGAATCCTCAAGGAGCAAGTCCCTGAGGTCAAGGAAGTAGTCGCCGTCTAGCGAGATTTAAATAGAAAATGGGGGCAGGTTATTTTGACCGGTCCCCATTTTATGTTGAGAGAGTGGTTAAATCCCGTCCCCTTTTTCCAACTCGAAGGCCTTGTGCAGGGCGATGAGGGCATCTTCAACCCTCGACTGGTCGATAATGCAGGTGATCCTGATCTCCGATGTGGTGATCAGCTCAATATTGATCCCCTGCTCGTAAAGGGCGCTGAACATCCTCGCCGCATAGCCTGGCGTATTCTGCATGCCTGTACCAATGATGCTTATCTTTCCCAATTTGGCGTCGGCAATGCAGCCTCTGGCGCCGATGGATTTGGTTACCGGCTCCACTACCCGCATCGCTTTATCCAGGTCGCTCTTGGCGACGGTGAAGGTGAGGTCGGTGATTCGCTCCACACTGGCGTTCTGGACGATGGTGTCGATGCTGATGTTTTCCTTAGCCAGAGGCTCAAAAATTGCGGTGGCAATTCCAGGCTGATCGGGGACGCCGAGGACGGTGATCTTGGCCACATCCAGGTCATGGGCGATGCCTCTTACCTTGCTGTGCACTTCCATAGGGATTCCTCCGTGAATTAGGGTTCCTGGGCTTTCGGTGAAGCTTGAAGCCACCAGGATAGGGATATTGAAAAGCTCCCCCAGCTCTACAGAGCGGGGATGAAGCACCTTGGCACCGTAGGCGGCAAGCTCAAGCATTTCTTCATAGCTGAGTTCCTTCAATTTACGTGCTTGGGGGATAAGGTGGGGATCGGCGGTGTAAACCCCTTCCACATCGGTGTAGATCTCACATATCTCTGCCCCCAGGCTCGCTGCCGTGGCTACCGCTGTGGTATCCGAGCCACCGCGACCCAGGGTGGTGATGTCCATATCCTGGGTGATCCCCTGAAAGCCGGCGACGATGACGATTTTGCCCTCGCCCAGCTCCTTGACGATGCGGTGGGCCTCAACGGTGAGGATGCGGGCGCGGCTATAGGCAGCGTCGGTCCTGATCCCTGCCTGCGCTCCGCTGAGGCTGATGGCATCATGCCCCAGGGACTTTAGAGCCATGGCAAGAAGGGTGCTGGAGACAGCCTCGCCGGTAGAGAGGAGAACATCGAGTTCTCTCTCATCGGGCTGCTCGGTTACCTGGCGAGCGAGGCTGATCAGCTCATCGGTGGTCTTCCCCATGGCGGAGGCGACCACCACTACCTGGTTACCCTTCTCTTTGGTGGCGATGATACGGTGGGCGACATTCTTGATCTTTTCTGCATCAGCCACCGAGCTACCGCCATACTTCTGCACAATTAGCGCCATGATCCTGTCCTTACCCCCGTATCAACCTGCCCATGATGGCATGCCCTTCTTCAATGAAAAGGCCAGTGCTTTTGGCTTCTGCCTCTGTGAATGCCCTGGCACCATTTGCTTCGAACCCCGGCCCCCAGAGCATAAATGGAACCGGGTCAGGGGCGTGGGTCTGAATCGGTATCGGTGTTGCGTGGTCGGGCATGATCAGCAGACGAAGGGCGTCTTTTCCCCACGCGAGGAGCTGGCCTACTATCTCCCCATCCACTCGCTCTAGAGCCTCTATTTTATCACTAATGGAGCCACCATGGGCAGCCTCATCCGGCGCCTCGACGTGGATAACCACCAGGTCGCGTTCCTCCAGAGCCTTGAGGGCACCACCTGCCTGGGCAGCGTAGTCGTTGTCCAGGCCGTCGCTCACCCCGGGGATGTCGAGGGGCTCAATTCCCGACATCCGTGCCAGGCCTTGGAGGAGGTTAACCCCCGAGGTCAAGGCTGCATCCAGGCCATACTTCCGCTTGAACGGCGGCAGGTCGGGTATTTCCTCACTGCCCCAGAAGAGCCAGATCATGGTGGCTGGGATATCGCCCCGAGAGCGTCGCTCGATATTGACCGCATGCTCCCGTAGCACATCCTCCGAGCGTGCCATGAGGTCTCGCAGCAGCTCACTTCCCGGCCCTTGGGGAAGAAATCCATCGATGGGCTTACCCGGAATATCGTGCGGTGGAGTGCAAGTGGCCATAAGCGTATCTCTCTCCCCTTTTATCTTGCATATGTGCCTGTAGCTGATGCCAGGGTAGAAGTGTATCTTCTCATTGCCCAGGCTCTGCTGCAAGGCGGCAATAAGGGCATGAGCTTCGCCGTCGTTGATGTGACCTGAGCTATAGTCCCACATCTTCCCATCGCGAACTGCCACCAGGTTGCAGCGAAAAGCGACATCGCCTTCATCGAGGGAAATGCCCATGCTCTTGGCCTCGATGCCGGCCCTGCCCCGATAGTAGACCTTGGGATCGTAGCCCAGTACCGACATGCAGGCGCAGGCGCTTGAAGGCTCCATCCCCTCAGGCACCGTGCGCACCAGACCCACGACTCCCTCTTGAGCAATAGTATCCAGGTTCGGGATATGCGCCAGCTCAAGGCAGGTTTTTCCCTCGCGCTCAGGAAGCGGCCAGCCCGATGCGCCATCAATTATCAGAACGCAGTACTTCACAATCTATTAAGTATAGCAGTGGATAGGGGGCAATTCAAGGCGGCTTCTGATCTCGTTCAGAAAGATAGGTGACACATGAGTTATGAGAGGGATGTATAATGGCTGCACTATGAGTATTTATGGTAGCGT
>JADFVG010000010.1 GCA_015222405.1 Chloroflexota bacterium | reverse complement strand
TGGCGGAGAAGATGGGCTACAAGGATAAATTCGATTTCTCCTCCTGCGGGGAAATATTCGAGGAGATAAGGAGTTGCGTCCCCCAGTATAAGGGGATAACCTACGAAAGGCTGGAGAATAAGGTCGGGGGGATTCACTGGCCCTGTCCTTCGGAAGACCACCCGGGCACGCCCACCATGTTCTTAGAAAAATTCAACACTCCTGATGGTCTAGGGCACTTCAAGGTGGTGGAGTATAAGCCTCCGGCAGAAGTGCCCGATGAAGAATATCCCTACTTCCTAACTACAGGGCGAAGCATATTCCATTATCATACCGGGCACATGACCCGCAGAACCCCAAAGCTACTTGATGAGGTCCCTCGAGGCTTCGTTGAAGTCAACCCTGATGATGCGGCCGGGGAAGGGGTCAAAGATAAGGATGTCGTTACCTTAACGACAAGGCGGGGTAGTATCGAAGCTGAAGCCAGAGTGACCGAGCAGGTGCCGCCGGGGCTGCTATTTGTCCCCATCCACTTCCCCAATTCCCTTGCTAATTTGCTGACCATTTCAGCTCTAGACCCTGAAGCTAAATGCGCTGAAACTAAGGTATGCGCCGTCAAGATGGAGGTTAGGAGATGAAAGGAGACATGTATATCGCCCGGGCTGCGGATAGTGCGATAAAGGGCAAGGCGGAGTGTGGAGGCGCAGTTACCGCGCTGTTGAAGTTTGCCCTGGAGAGCAAAACAGTAGATGCTGTGCTTACGGTAATGGCAAGGAATGGGAATCGCTATGATGGCATTCCGGTCGTGATCACCGACCCGGCGAAAGTGACCGAGACTGCGGGGTCGTTGCATTTTGCCTCCCCCAATATCGCCCGTTGCCTTAAGGAGTATCTGGATGGTGCCGCCAACCTGAAAATAGCCGTCGTCTGCAAGCCGTGCGATGCTAAGGCTATCATCGAGCTCGCCAAGCGAACCCAAGTCAACCTCGATAACCTGATCATCATCGGTCTAAACTGCACCGGCACACTGCCGTCAGCGAAGGGGAAGCTGATTGTGGCAGAGGAATTCGGTGTGAACCCCGCCGACGTCATTGGGGAAGATATTGAAGACGGCAAACTGATGATCACGTTGAAGGATGGCACTGAGAAGGAGCGGGATTTAAGAGGGCTAGAGGAGAAAGGATACGGGAGGAGGGATAACTGCCGTAGATGTGAGACTAATATCCCCACCATGGCTGATCTTGCCTGCGGCAAGTGGGGGACAAAAGATGAGAAGACCACTTTCATCGAGGTTTGCTCCGATAAAGGTTCGGATTTCATTGATGAAGCGGTTAAAGCTGGCAATATCAGCGTAGAAAAGGCGGATGGGGCAGCGATAGAGACAAGGGGGAAGAAGGATGAAGCAGCAGTGGCGGAGGCGCAGTACTGGCAGGAGAGGGATTTCGCCACTTTGAAACAGATGAGCACCGAGGAAAGATTTGATTACTGGTTCGGGCAATTCAACCAATGCATCAAGTGCTTTGGTTGCCGCGATGCCTGCCCCATTTGCTATTGTAAGGACTGCTGCCTGGAGGCCGATAGAGGTGTGGTGTTAGGCGGTGAGGTTCCGCCGGACGTCATGTTCCCCATGATTAGGGCTAGCCATGTCATGGACTCCTGTGTCAACTGCGGCCAGTGTCAAGATGCCTGCCCTATGGAGCTGCCTCTTTCCCTGTTAATCTTTATGCTTAGTAGAGACCTCGCTGGCATCTTCAAGTACGAGCCGGGAATGGATGTAGGCGCTCTCCCTCCGCTGCGGACGGTTACAGATGCAGAATTGACCATCGACGGCGTTGAGCTTGCTTTCTAGCCTGCCTCGCCCCAAGCACCGAATGAAAGGCATTCCTGGCTGTGAAGCTGGGGATCCGGCCACTGCTTCAGCGCGCTACCAGTTACCCCCACCCGAAACCCACGCAAACGCCAAACAGCCCCCTTTGTGGCGAACTTAGCCTGCTCAGGCACAATTGGGTCGGGATGTCGGAAACACCCGCCAAATTTCGCAGATTTGAGCGAGTTTGACTCATGGGTAATTGGGGAGTGAGGGTTCATGTCGCAATTCTCCAAGTCATTGCGCATTGTTAGCGAAGTGTTCAATGTTCTAGGTAGGGACTTCGAGCTTTGTCAACACATCGTTTCATGGATCAGAAGTCTGCCGCAGCGGCTGGACACCGACTGGAGCAAATGTTAGAATTCGCCCCTGGCCTTGTGGGAACTTGAAAGGTAAAGATAATGAATCGGAGCATGTGGTTTAGGCCAACAGGCGACGAAAGATATTAGGAACGGAGGTTAAAACATGACAATCCAGACCATCGCACAACTCTTCGACATGACTGGGAAGAGTGCCATCGTGACCGGTGGTGGCATGGGCATCGGCCAAGGCATTGCCTTCCGGCTGGCGGAAGCGGGCGCCAAGGTCATGACCACTGACATCGACCTAGACGCTGCAAGCCAGACTGTAGAGCAGATCAAGGGCAGAGGCGGAGAAGCGCAGGCTATTCGTGCCGATGCAGGCAGCACGGCCGATGCCACGAAGGTAGTCCAAGCCACTGTGGAGACCTTCGGCCGCCTTGATATCTTGGTCAACAACGCAGGCATCTTTCCTGTCTCGCCAGCTCTGCAGGTGAGCGAAGAGATGTGGGACAAAGTGCTCGACGTCAACCTCAAAGGGGTGTTCTTCTATTCCCAGGCCGCTGCTCGGGAGATGATCAAGGCCGGGCACGGGGGCAAGATCGTCAACGTAGCTTCGATAGAAGCCCTGCATCCCATGCCCGTCAGGGGCGTGGCGTATGTATACTACCCTGCCTCCAAGGGTGGGGTGGCCATGCTCACCAAGGCGCTGGCTTTGGAGTGGGCTCCTCATAATATATTGGTCAATGCCGTCGCGCCCGGTCTTACCATGACGCCCGGTGTTCAGAGGGTGGCAGCTGCCGTATTGGCCAGCGGTGTATCAGTCGAGAAGCTTGTGGAGACCTCTGATCGCGTGCCCTTGCGCCGCTTGGGGGAGCCTGACGACATCGCTAAAGTGGTGCTCTTCCTAGCCAGCGCGGCAGCAGACTACATGACCGGCAGCTTGGTAGTGGTGGATGGCGGATACTTGGTGTCCTAGGTCGCGGTGTGATCGTGAAAAACATGCCCGTCCTGCAAGGCAGATTGCGGGAGCTATTGGCCACTATTGAACCAAAGGGCGTTTTGTTGCATATGGTGTAAGCCAGTGGTACTATGCCAGTCGGGGTTGTTTTACGAGGGTGCAATAGACGGCGTGTAAGAGATAAGCCCACCAGGTTGATTCGGAGAGGACAGAATGTATTACTTTGCCTATGCTTCCAATCTCAACCGCAAGCAGATGTCCGAACGTGCCCCTGACAGCAAGCCTAGATTCAGAGCTAGCCTCTCTAATTATGAGTTGGTATTTGCTGGATGGTCAAGGAAGTGGCATGGGGGAGTTGCCAGTATCAAGCGGTTTGGAGGCGGGAAAGTTATTGGAG
>JADFVG010000050.1 GCA_015222405.1 Chloroflexota bacterium | reverse complement strand
GTGAAGAGCAATCTGGAGCAGACGGTGAGGCGGCTTAGAGCTGAGGGCAATCAGGTTTTGCTCCGGCCGGAGACCATGGGCAAGGGGAGCCAGTTTGGCACCCTGGAGGAGGTGCTGAGTTTAAGCGCTGAGGTGGAGGGTGTTGCCCCCTGCTTAGACTTCTCTCATTTGCATGCCAGAACGGGAAGGCTCAATTCTTATGAAGAATTCATCGCCATGCTCCAGCAGGTGGAGGAGAAGCTGGGGAGGCAGGCGCTGGACAGTATGCATATCCACGTTTCGGGTATCCTTTATGGGAAGCACGGGGAAATAAAGCACCTGAATCTGAGGGATTCCGACTTTCATTACATCGAATTGCTTAAGGCGCTCAAGGAGCTTAGGGTAAGGGGAGTGGTCATCTGTGAAAGCCCCGACCGTGAAGGTGATGCTCTGCTTCTGCAGCAGACCTATGATTCTCTATAGCTCTACAACTCTGGGGTTCACCCTGCACTTTTCGGCCCTGATGATGGCATTGATTTCGGCTACGGCAAGGTCTACCTGATTTTGGCGATTCACCACTACATGATCAAACAGGGGCAGGTGCTTCATCTCTTCGCTGGCTGTCTCCAGGCGCAGCTTTAGATCGATGCCGGATTCCGTTTTTCGCTGTCTCAGGCGCTCTTCCAGTTCCTCCATGGAGGGAGGGGTGAGGAAAATGAGGAGGGCTTGAGGCGCAGCCCTCTTGATGGTTGCTGCCCCTTGAACATCAACCTTAATGATGACATCGAGCCCACGCTCAAGAGCCTGCTTCACTTGCTCTCTGGGCACCCCGTAGTAGTGGCCATAGACCTTGGCCCACTCTAGGAGTTCCCCCTTGGCTATCATCTCCTCGAACTTGGCAGGCGAGAGGAAGTGGTAGTCAATTCCATTCTTCTCCGTCTCACGCTGGGGGCGAGTGGTGGTGGTCACCGTATAGTGCAGCGGGCGCCTCAATTCTTTCATCCTGGTGAGCACCATGTCCTTGCCCACGCCAGAAGGGCCGGAGAGCACAATAAGCAGTGGTTTGGCTTGAGGAAGGCGAAAGGGCTCTTTTTTCTTCAGTCCTGACCCCCGTGACTGGCTGTCAGCCTGCCAGCAATAGTTTCCGGAGCGATGGCTGCCAGCACAATATGACCGCTGTCCATGATCAGCACTGCCTTGGTCCTTCTGCCATTGGTCATGTCAACTAGCATCCCACTGCTTCTCCCCTGTTGCACCATGCGCTTGGTAGGGGCTGAGTTGGGGGACAGCATGGCGATGACCCTGTTCACTACCAAAACGTTACCAAAACCGATATGAATCAACTCCGTATTCATCTCTCACTCTCCCAAACTGAAGTGCCTGGTATCTGTCTTTCCCCCGTATCTCTCAAATTAAACTGTTCTGGCACTGAGCCTTTCGAGGTCGGACCAGAAACCAGGATAAGAAAAGGCTACTGCTTCGGCATCGTGGATAATCGTTTCCCCCTGGGCAACCAGCCCTGCTATGCCCCAGGCCATGGCCAAGCGATGGTCATGGTAACTGTGGCACTCGCCGCCCTTGAGTGTCTTGCCCCCGCGAATGATCAAGCCATCGGGCAGTTCCCCGATGTCTGCTCCCAGCCTTGATAGCTCCTTCATTGTAGCCCTGATCCTGTCTGTCTCCTTCACTCTAAGCTCGGCAGCATCTCGGATAACGGTGGTACCTCGGGCAACGCAACCAGCTATGGCGATCAGCGGGATCTCATCGATAAGCCTGGGGATGAGGCTACCTCCTATTTGTCTCCCCACTAAGTCGCTGGATTCCACTATAAGGTCAGCGACGGGCTCTCCGGCCTCAATTCGCTCATTTTCTATTCTCAGCTTGGCCCCCATGTCCAAAAGGACTTCGATGATTCCCATCCTGGTGGGGTTAATCCCGGTGTTCCTAACCTCTATTCTAGCATTGGGGTGAATCGCCCCAGCGACGAGCCAGAAGGCAGCGGAGCTGATATCTCCAGGGATGAGAAGGTCGAGGGGCACAAGGGGCACGGGATCAGGGGTAAGCGTAATCCTGAGGCCATCGCTTTTCAGCTTGGCCCCCATCGCCCTCAGCATACGCTCGGTGTGGTCGCGGGAGGGTGCTGGCTCCTCGACAGTGGTATTCCCCTGGGCGAAGAGGGCGGCAATGAGAACCGCCGACTTCAGCTGGGCGCTAGCCACAGGGAGTTGATATTTTATGCCCCGGAGCTGATTGCCTTTAATCGCCAGCGGGGCTAAAGAATCGCCCCCTCGACCCCAGACCTCCGCTCCCATGAGGCGGAGGGGATGGATCAACCGAGCCATGGGGCGAGAGCGCAGTGACTCATCCCCGGTAATTATGGAAAGGAAGGGTTGCGCCGCCAGAAGCCCCGCTAGAAGGCGTATGGTGGTGGCACTGTTGCCAGCGTTGAGCACATCCTTGGGCTCCTTGAGGCCCTCTTTTCCTACTCCAGAAACGGTGAGACTGCCCGGGGATTCTTCTACAATCTCCACCCCCAGTTGCCTCAGGCAGGCAACGGTGGCGAGGCAATCAGCGCCAGGGGAGAAGTTGTCCACCCTGGCCTTGCCCCCAGCCACGCTGTTCAGGATCAGGGCACGGTGGGAGATCGACTTGTCGCCTGGGGGTATGACCTCTCCTCTGAGAATAGAGGCCCACCTTACCCTTTGGTCCATGCCATTAAGCCCTTTCCCTCTCCTGAAGCCACCTCTCTCGTCGCTCTCGTGCCCTGAGGAAGGCTTGTTCCAGTTCCCCCTCCCCCTCGCTTACCAGACGGCGAAATTCGCTGAGTTCAGTGATAAACTTATCGACCCAATGAAGAATAGGCTCCTTGTTAGTGAGACAGATGTCGCGGCCCATCTCCGGATTGCCGGAAGCAAGGCGCGTAAGGTCGCGAAACCCGGTGGCGGCAAGCCTCGCCATCTGGGGCCAGGATGGGCTTTTTGTCGTCGTTGACACCAATGCTGCCGAGAGCAATAACGGCAGATGGCTGACGGCGGCGACGAGGCTATCGTGCTCTGCAGCGTCGAGGAGAAGAGGATTTGCCCCTATCTGTTTTACCAGCCCGGTTACCACATTGACCGCTTCGCTATTGACGTTTGCCCCTGGGATCAGGCAATAGACACAGCCACGGAAGAGGTCAGCATCGGCAGCCTCGATGCCGAAGCTCTCCTTCCCCGCCATGGGATGACCGCCAATGAAGGCGACCGATGGCGGCAGCAACTCTTGCGCCCACGCTATGACCTGCGCCTTGGTGCTGGCGGTGTCGGTGACGATGCAGCCTTGGGGCAAGCGCTCCCCGATCTCGGCCAATATCTCCCTTATCACCATCGCCGGGGTAGCGATAATGACCAGATTGGCATCCTCTACTGCGGCGGTTAGAGTCCGTTCCGCCCGGTCCACGGCCCCAATGCTGAGCGCTGTGGATGCCACCTCGGCTCTGCGGGCAAATCCTATCACCTCCAAATCCGTCACCTTGGTCTGCTTCAGGGCCATGCCCATCGAGCCCCCAATTAGCCCCAGCCCGATAATGGCGATTCTTCTCACCATGCGCCTCAGGTTTGATTTGTGTGAAATCAAGCCATTATAGCATAGTGTGCAAGTTTCGAGAAGGAAACCTCTTCTCTCACCGGGCGGGGTCAATGCGGGCTGATCTCGTTCAGAAAGATAGGTGACACATGAGTTATGAGAGGGATGTATAATGGCTGCACTATGAGTATTTATGGTAGCGT
>JADFVG010000049.1 GCA_015222405.1 Chloroflexota bacterium | reverse complement strand
GTTCCGGCTACGATCATCAGGTCTGCCTGGCGTGGCGAAGGGCGCAGAAGCTCCATACCGAAGCGAGCAATATCAAACCTGGATACAGCGGTGGCGATCATTTCGAAGGCGCAGCAGGCGAGGCCGAAGTTCACCGGCCACACCGAGTAGCGCCGGCACCAATTGAGCACAGAATCGACGGTGGTAACCAGAACTCTCCTGTGAACCTCCTCATCCATCCAGGCCACAGGATCAGGGTAAGGCTCTTGGGAAGCCTCAATCAGGGCCTCGATCTCAACGCCCTCAGCACGATCGAGATCACTGCTGGAGTAGGGCATCTCTATTTCCATTCCAGAACCCCCTTCTTCCAGGCGTAGACAAAGCCGACAATCACGATCAAAAAGAAAACCGCCATCTCTACCAGGCCAAAGAGCTTAAGCTGTCCCATGGCTGCGGCCCAGGGATAGACAAAAACAACCTGGATATCAAAGACCACGAAGAGCAGGGCGTAAATGTAGTAGCGGAAGTTGAATTGAACCCAGGACTTGCCCACGGTGTCCATGCCACATTCATATGTGGAGCTTTTTACCGGGTTGGGCTTCTTGGGGACGATACGGAAACGCCTGAGGAGAATGGGAAGCGTTATCATGGTGATGGCGAAAAGAAGGGCGGCAACAAGAAAAATCCCGATGTAACCGAAGTTCTCCAGCAAATGCTTACTCCTTTGAACCCATATTATAATAACATATGATAGTTAGGGAGGAAAGCGAGTAAATTGCCCTATGGCTATTGACCTCTCCCTTTCAGGTTAGGTATCATGGTTGTTGAAAGGAGCCTTTTCATTGCCCCAACCGGATCTAATTTTGCTTCACCCTCCCACTGTTTATGACTTCCGCCAGCGGACGATTCTCTATGGCCCCATAAGCGACCTCGTTCCTCCATCTCCCATCTTCGAAATGTATCCTATAGGATTTACCAGCATCGCTGAGTATCTGGAGCGCGCTGGCTACCAGGTGCGCATCTTCAATCTGGCGGTGCGGATGCTCAGAGACCAAAATTTTGATGTTCCCAAGCTGATCCAGAATCTAAATTCACCGGTATATGGCATCGATCTCCACTGGCTCCCCCACGCCCATGGTGCCATTGAGATCGCTCGCCTGGTGAAAAGCCACCACCCGAAATCAAAGTTGGTTATTGGTGGCCTCAGCGCCTCTTGCTACCATCAGGAGCTAATGAATTATCCCGAGGTCGATTATGTCATCCGCGGCGATACCACCGAAGAACCCTTCCGCCAATTGATGGATTGCATCTTGAAGGGGAAAGAACCGCAACAAGTGCCCAATCTCACCTGGCGAGACGAGAAGGGAGAGGTGCACCAAAACCCGCTTTCCCATGTACCCAGTGATCTCAGCGATGTCATGGTTCGTAATTATGACTATACGGTGCAATCAGTAATCAGATACCGCGATCTTGCCAGTTACCTCCCCTTCAGGCGCTGGCTGCGCTATCCCATCACCGCAGTGCTCACCTGTCGCGGCTGCACCCAGAACTGCGTCTTTTGCGGTGGCTCTGCTGCCGCCTTTCGTCTAAAGTTTAATCGAGATTACCCCGCCTTCCGTAGTGCGGAGGCAGTGGCTTATGATGTGAAAAGGATAAGCCACATTAGCAGAGGCCCGATCTTCATCCTGGGAGACATCCGCCAGCCAGGGGAGGAGTATGCGCATCATCTTCTCCAACTGCTGGCAAGGGAGCGAGTGGAAAACCAGATTATCCTTGAGCTGTTCCGCCCTGCGCCCAGGGAACTCTTGAGCAAGATTGGCGAGGCCTGTCCTGGATTCTGCCTCGAAATCTCGCCCGAATCCCACGACCCCGAGGTGCGAAAGGCCATAGGCAAGCCTTACTCCAACGAGGCTCTGGAGGAAACCCTGGAGGCTGCCCTGGCAGCAGGCTGTGGCAGGCTGGATGTTTTCTACATGATCGGTGTCCCCCAGCAGACGCCGAAATCGGTGCTGGATACCATTGACTACTGCGGCTATCTGCTGGATAAGTTCAGCGGAGACAAGCGATTTTCCCCCTTCATCTCCCCCCTGGCGCCCTTCCTCGACCCCGGAAGCCTGGCCTTTGAGGAACCAGAGCGCCATGGCTACCGAGTTCTTTTCCACAGCCTGGAGGAGCATCGCCAGGCTTTGCTTGAGCCCAGCTGGAAATATACCCTCAACTACGAGACGCAGTGGATGAGCCGCCAGGACATCGTCGAAACCTCCTATGAGGCAGGACTGCGCCTCAATCGGCTCAAGGCAAAGCATGCCCTGATCTCCAAGAGGGTGGCTGAAGCCACGGAGGAGCGCATAAACACAGCCCTGGAAATGCTCCATCGCATCGATGACATAGTTTACAGCGGCCAACCAAGCCCTGAGGAGCGATTGTCTCAGCTTAAATCCACCATCGACCGGGTGAGCATCTCCACGGTGTGTGAGAAAAGTGAGCTGGAGCTGCCCACAGCCTTGATCACGCTAAAGCCGCTACGCACCCTTTGGTCCCTGGTGAGGGGGCGATAAGGCGGAAGTCTGAAAAATGCTCATTGATCTCCATACTCACACCACCCCGAAGTCAGACGATAGCTACCTGAAGCCTGATGAGCTTATCGCCCAGGCCAAACGCGCCGGTCTTGATGCCATCTGCCTCACCGAGCACGACTGGTTCTGGGATGATGAGGAGATAAAGGAGTTGTGCCAAAGACATGATTTCCTCGTCCTTGCCGGCGTGGAGATAACCACTGAGGAAGCACATCTACTGGTCTTCGGGTTGAAGAAGTATGTCTTCGGCATGCACCATGCCTCCTTCGTCAAGAAGTCGGTGGATGAGGCTGGCGGTGCCATTATTATCGCCCATCCTTACCGCCGCCACTTTCCCATCGGTGCCGAGCCCGAAGATGAAC
>JADFVG010000048.1 GCA_015222405.1 Chloroflexota bacterium | reverse complement strand
TCCTGCATCAAGGGGATGTGGAATCGCCCATTTTCGCTGATTTGCCTCTCTCAATGCCGGTGTGGATGAGTCATGGAGATCAGATCATAGACATGCCCCCAGGCTTCACCATCCTGGGCTACACCGAAAACTCTCCCATTGCGGTTATGGGCAACGAGCATGGGATCATTGGACTTCAGTTTCACCCCGAGGTAGCTCACACCCCACAGGGAAAGGAGGTCCTGAGAAACTTCCTCTACCACATTTGCGGCTGTAGCGGCAACTGGACCGCAGGCAGCTTCATTGCCGAGAGTGTAGAAAGCATCAGGGAGAAGGTGGGCAAAGGAAGGGTTATCACTGCCCTTTCCGGCGGCGTCGATTCCGCTGTTACCGCAGCTCTGGTCCACCGCGCTGTCGGCGATCAGCTAACCTGTATCTTTGTCAATAACGGTCTCCTCCGCCGCGAGGAGGCAGAGCGAACCCTCAACACCTTCCAGCGAAACCTGAAGATGAACATCGTCTACGTTGACGCCAGCGAGAGGTTTCTGAAGCGGCTGGAAGGGGTGGTTGACCCTGAGCAGAAGCGCCATGTGATTGGGGAGGAGTTCATTCGGGTATTCGAGGAGGAGGCAGCGAAGCTGGGACAGGTGGACTTTCTGGTTCAAGGAACCCTTTATCCCGATGTTATCGAGAGCGTCTCTCCGGAAAACAAGGCGTCAGCCAAAATAAAGACCCATCACAATGTCGGCGGTCTGCCAACCAAGATGACCCTCCGCCTCATCGAGCCCCTGCGCGATCTCTTCAAGGATGAGGTGAGAGAGGTAGGGCTGGCTTTGGGACTTCCTGAGGAGATGGTGTGGCGACAGCCCTTCCCTGGACCGGGGCTTGCGATTCGCATTATCGGCGAGGTGACCGGGGAGAGGCTGGAGGTACTGCGGGCTGCTGATTGGGTGGTGATGAACGAGATCAAGAAGGCGAAGCTATATCGTGAACTGTGGCAGAGCTTCGCCGTGCTCACCGATACCAGGAGCGTGGGGGTGATGGGGGATTATCGAACCTACGGCTATCTGGTAGCGGTGCGCGCCGTGACCTCGGAGGATGCCATGACTGCTGATTGGGCTCGGCTCCCTTATGACCTCCTGGCGCGGATAGCAAATCGCATCGTCAACGAGGTGCCTGGGGTGAATCGGGTGGTCTACGACATCTCGTCAAAGCCGCCCTCGACCATAGAGTGGGAATAAAACAAGGGAGGTGAGAAATGACCTATGCTTCGGACTATGAGGAGGAAGAGAGCATCGAGATAGACCTGGAGATGCTACGAGAGGACCTCGTTGGAGAACTCCAGGCGATCAATCAATATCAGGAGCACATCGATACCTTGGGCGATGAGGAGGCGATACGCGTCTTGGAGCACATTCGCGACGATGAGAAGGAGCATGCTGCTGAGCTTACCAAGCTGATTCTGAGTCTGGACCCCACCCAAGCGGAGAAGTTCAAAAAAGAGGGATTATAAGATTATAATTTGTCCTAGCTAAGGGAGAGAGAAATCATTGAGGATTCTGGTCATCGGTGGTGGTGCCCGAGAACATACGCTGGTATGGAAGCTCAACCAGAGCCCTAATGTCAAAGAGATATATGTAGCCCCGGGCAATGCAGGGACTGGCCTCATCGCTCAAAACCTCGACATTGGTGCCACCGATCTAGAAACGCTGGCTCAGGCAGCAGAGGGGAAAAACATCGAACTCACCGTTGTCGGCCCTGAAGTCCCCTTGGCTCAGGGTATCGTTGATCTGTTTCACAGCCGCCGTATCCCCTGCTTTGGCCCCACTAGGGAAGCAACCAAGATTGAGTCGAGCAAGGTCTTCGCCAAGGAGCTGATGCACAAGTATGGCATCCCCTGTGCCCAAAGCCGAAGCTTTTCCTCCTTCGATGAGGCCCGGGCTTACCTTCAACGGCAGCAACCCCCTATCGTGGTCAAGGCAGATGGGCTGGCAGCGGGCAAGGGAAGCATAGTGGCCCAGTCTCAGGAAGAGGCCCTGGAGGCCCTCTCTGAGATCATGGAAAAGCGCATCTTTGGCGCCGCTGGCGACCAGGTGCTGATTGAGGAGTGCCTTGAGGGTAATGAGGTGAGCCTCCTTGCCTTCACCGACGGCAAAACTGTCATCCCCATGGTGCCCGCCTGCGACTACAAGAGGGCTTTTGACGGCGACCAGGGACCCAATACCGGAGGCATGGGCAGCTATAGCCCGCCAAAGTTCTTCGATGAGGTGATGACCAATAGGGTGAAGGACACTATCCTCGAGCCTACGGTAGAGGCGATGGCAAAGGAGGGTAAGCCATTCAAAGGGGTGCTCTATGCCGGGCTCATAATGACCTTAGAGGGACCAAAGGCACTGGAGTTTAATGCCCGTTTTGGCGATCCCGAGAACCAGGTTATGATCCCGCGCCTCAAGAGCGACCTGCTGGAAGTTATGCTGGCAGTGATTGATGGCACCCTGGATCGGACAAAGGTGGAGTGGAGCAATGAGGCCTGCGTTGGCGTGGTCATGGCTTCGGGGGGTTATCCCGGCAGCTATACTACCGGCTTCCCCATCGAAGGCTGCGATGAAGTTGACAACGACATTCTGGTGTTTCACGCCGGGACAAAGGCAAAGGGGGGCACGATCTATACCGATGGCGGAAGGGTGCTTACCGTTGCTGCTATGGGAAAGACAATCGCTGAAGCGCGAAGCAGGGTATATCTCAACCTGCCCCGCATTCGCTTTGAGGGCTGCCACTATCGCACAGACATCGCCGCTCGAGAGCAGAGCTAAAAAGGGGGATAACATGCCATTAGTGGGCGTAGTCATGGGGAGTAAATCCGATGAGCCATTGATGCAGCCGGCTCTGGACATGCTCGACGAACTGGGCATCGAATACGAGATCTCAGTTATCTCAGCACACCGAACGCCGGAAAGGGCTAGAGAATATGGACAAAAGGCGCAATGGCGCGGGCTTGAGGTAATCATCGCTGGCGCAGGCGGGGCGGCGCATCTGCCAGGTGTTCTCGCTAGCTGGACAACGCTGCCCGTTATCGGCGTCCCTTTAGCCCGAGGCGAACTGAAGGGGATGGATGCTCTTTATTCGATGGCTCAGATGCCTGCTGGGGTTCCGGTCGCCTGTGTTTCTATTGATGGGGCGAAGAATGCAGCCCTTCTCGCCGCCGCCATCCTCTCCCTCAAGCACGATAATATCAGGGACGCATATGAGACGTACCGGCAAGGTTTAGCCACGAAGTAAGCCCCATTATTAATGGTAGCAGAAGCTGAAACGAATGCTGAGGAATAGGCAAATCTTTTACGGGTGGCGGATAGTTGCGGTTTCTTTTCTGGTGTTATTTGTTCACGCCGGAGCCGTCTTCTATTCTTTCGGCGTATTGAGGGATGTCCTGGAGGACGAGCTCGCAACCAGCTCAGCGGCGATATCAGCGGCTGTTTCCATTTATATGGTGGTG
>JADFVG010000047.1 GCA_015222405.1 Chloroflexota bacterium | reverse complement strand
TGGTGGGCGATAGAGGACTTGAACCTCTGACCTTCTGCGTGTAAAGCAGACGCTCTAGCCAACTGAGCTAATCGCCCCTGGCGCGCTTGGCGGGGCTCGAACCCGCGGCCTCAGCCTCCGCAGGGCTACGCTCTATCCAACTGAGCTACAAGCGCCAATGCCGAAGGGGAGATTTGAACTCCCACGCCCCAAAGGGCACTACGCCCTGAACGTAGCGCGTCTACCATTCCGCCACTTCGGCATGTTTGACAGCAGCGGACTTGAACCACTAACCTCTCGCGAGTGAAACAGTTCCGCTAGAAGGTAGGAACCCCCTTGCCTTCTTTCTAGTATATATTATAAGGCACCAGCATTTTCAATTCAACATCTCTTGACTCTCTTTGTCTTCAGCTTGTCGGTTGCACAATCCGATGAATTGCTGCTCTATTTCTATGCTATCGAGATCAAGAGTTGACCTTACCCTGTGCCCTGCTCTACACTGAAGATGTGTTGCCCAGTTATAGGGGTTTAGAGTACCTATGAGCGTGCGTATCCTTGCTGTAGATGTAGGCACAGGGACTCAGGATATCTTGCTCTTCGATAGCTCCAATCTGGTGGAGAACTGCGTCAAGATGGTCATGCCCTCACCCACCGCCCAGCTCGCTGCGCGCATAGCCAGGGCGACGTCTCGAGGCCAATCTATCCTGCTCACCGGTGTGACCATGGGCGGGGGCCCGAGCAAGAGGGCGCTTTCACGCCATACGGAGGTAGGGCTGGCAGCCTACGCCACCGTGGAGGCAGCGCTCACCTTCCACGATGACCTGGAGGTGGTAAAGGGGATGGGGGTGACCATCATTGCCCCCGATGAAGTGCCTCCCCTGCCCAACCTGGAGGTAATTGAGCTCAAAGACCTCAACTTGGCGGCGATCAGGCGGGCGCTGGATGCCTTTGGCGTTGATTTTCGGTTCGATGCCATCGCAGTTGCCGTCCTCGACCACGGCTTTGCTCCTCCCGGGGTGTCCAATCGCCTCTTTCGCTTCGACCACCTACGGCGCCTGATGGCGGAGAGGAACGAGCTTATGGCTTTCGCCTACCTCGCGCTCGAGCTACCTGACCATCTCACTCGGATGAAGGCGGTAGCCAAGAGCATTGATAGTGATGTGCCCGCGCTTCTCCTCGACACCGGGGTCGCCGCTGCTCTGGGTGCCCTTCAGGACAGCGGGGTTTCACAGCATGATGACCTAGTGACGGTGAATCTGGGCAATGCCCATACCATCGCTTTCCATCTCCATGGCAGCTCAATCGAAGGCCTCTTCGAGCACCATACCAGGCTCCTCAATGCCGCTAGCCTCGACTCGATGATCACCGGCCTGGTGCGAGGGACACTGACCAATGATGACGTCTATGAAAGTGGTGGGCATGGGGCGGTGGTCATCGGCAGACACCAGGGCAAGCCTTTTGTGGCGATAACTGGGCCGCGCCAGGAGGTGATGGCTGGCTCATCGCTGAAGCCACACAGGGCTGTTCCTCACGGCGATACCATGCTTGCTGGCTGCTACGGGCTGGTAAGCGCTTGTGCCCTGCGCATGGATGCTTGGCGCGAGGAAATATGCCATGCGCTGCTAGGAAAGGCCTAATAACACCTGCCCCCCACAGATTAGCACCAAATTGATTCCTGGTCTAGCAGTTCGCCTGTCGCCAAGGGAACATAGCTTCATATCATCGCAAGTCTTGCAGCCATCGGTTATAATGTGCCAGTTAGTAACGACACGGAATTGCACACATAACATGGGAAGGAGAGAGCTTTGCATTTCGAAGCAGGCTGCAAAACCACAGCCATGGGGATTATGCCTCATAAAGACGTCGAGAAAGCCCTGAAGCTGGCTCTCGGGCTGGACATACCCTTCTGGCCCCAACTCCCCAATGTCAGCTTCTACGAAGACATGTATGCTCAGACATCGCAGGGCTTTCCTGGAATAGTGGTCGATCTCAAAGGAGAGCGAGTCGACTTCCACTCCGGCAGATTTGAACAGGAACTGGAGAGCTACTCGGAGAAGATGAATGACCCGCGCTATTTCCTTTTAAGCCCAGACTATTCCACCGTCTACCACAGTTTCTTGGAGCGGGATTTGAGCGGCTATGCCGCTATCAGAGGGCAGGTCACTGGCCCTGTAAGCTTTGGCTTCAGGGTGGTGGATGAGAACCGGAGACCGATAATCTACGATGAGGGTGTAAGAACCATTCTCTTCGATTTTATCCAGAGGAAGGTAAATGCCCAGTATCACCAGTTCAGGGAGAAGAGTGAGAACGCCTTCGTCTGGATTGATGAGCCAGGCCTGGGGTGGGTGTTCAGCGGGCTGTCCGGCTATGACGATGTCCGGGCTAAGGAGGACTACCGGCATTTTCTCGATGGTCTTGAGGGTCCCAGGGCACTGCACCTTTGTGCCAACGTGAATTTGCCCTACCTGTTAGAGCTAGGGATTGAGCTCTTGTCCTTTGATGCCTACCAAATGGAGGTCATGCCTAAGGGATATGCCGCCTCTGTAGCTGAATTTCTAAAGCGTGGGGGGACAATCATCTGGGGGATTGTGCCCACAGACTCGGAAAATCTGGGCAAAGAGACGCCGGAAACGTTGGCCAAGCTACTTGCCGGTTATTGGCAAGTGGTGTCACAACACACCGGGGTTGCGCCAGGGCAGATTGCTGAACAAGCGTTGATTGCGCCGGCGAGGTGCTGCCTCAAAAACATAGGCCAGGTCGGTGCCGCTGATGAGGTCCGAGGTCAGACAGTAGAAGCGTGTCAAATTTCCAGCATTGAGGAAAGACTGGTAGAAACGGCTTTTGCCTATCTGGGGCTGATCTCCAACATATTACGAGAAGAATATGGGCAGTCTTGAAGGATGAAACAAATAGCTCATAATTAGCATATGATTACTATGACTTTTTGAT
>JADFVG010000009.1 GCA_015222405.1 Chloroflexota bacterium | reverse complement strand
CCATAGGGTGTGCCAAGTCCATCCTCTGCGGCAGGCATGGGAGCTTGGGGGAGGAGCCGGGCTCTTATGCCTCGCTCTTGGATAACGGCGAGGTTATCGGTGCTGCGCTGAGGACCAAGCGAGGGGTAAAACCGGTCTACGTTTCCATCGGGCATAAGGTAGACCTTGAGGCCGCTATCTACTGGGTGCTGGCCTGCTGCCGTGGCTATCGTCTCCCTGAGCCCACCCGTCTCGCCCACCTTGCCGCAGCGGGACAACTGCCTGCCTTGGAGAAGACAGAACAGGCGCAGCAGGGAAGGCTACCCTTATAGTTCTGGGGGTAAGACTTGGAGTGGGAAACAATCGTCGCAGCTGTAGGTGGCGCACTAATAGGTGCTGCTCTTGGCGGATTTTTTCGTGATTGGATTGCGGAAAAGTATTTTCGACCCAAGTTGTATATATTAGATGAAAGTCTCGTTTCAGGTATCGGGTTCGTTCAGCATAGAATTCTGGTAAGGAACAGGGGCAGGAGGGCTGCGCAGAACTGCATTGGCATGATTACTTTGGATGCTACAGTCAAGGATGTGTCGGACTCACAAACTTTTAGTGTATACGATCCTCAACCCATCCTGACCGAGAACAATTTCACGCCAATAGAGGGCATGCCGCTATGTTGGTCATCTTTGGAGAATCCTGAAGCGATTGTTATTAACCGCGACACTACACAAGTGCTCGAACTTTACAAAGCAAGCGGCGGAGCTCGTATCAGGATACCCACAGAGAAAGGGTGGAATCCTTACAGGGTGGGTCTTTACGGTAACGATTATCTAGGTGAAATACGTGTGACTTCAGCGAATGCAGACCCAGCTTGGGCCTCCTTTAGGCTTAAACCTGAGGTGGACGATGTGAAGCTGGAAATAATTGAACGAAAGCCAGGCTTGGACGAACAGCGGTGGCACAAAAGAGCACAGGCTACACTCAGAAGAAGGCTTAACTGGAAAAACCGGCAGGAGTGCGAAAAAGGAGGGCGAAAAGATGCAGGAACATAAGAAAAGGCTAGATGAGCTAAAGGCTCGTATCTCTAAAACTCTGGTGCGTCTTTGACATCGCTCAAAAAGAAGAAGAGATCGCCAGGTTAGAGAGGGAGTCCTCCAAGCCCGATTTCTGGCAGGAGCAGGAGCGGGCACAGACCATTATGCGCCATCTCAGCGAGCTCAAGGGGGAAGTGCAAAGGTGGCGCGCCCTTGAGAGAAGGGTTGCTGAGGCTTTGGAGCTAGTCCAAATAGCTGTCGATGAGCAGGACGCTTCACTGGAGGAGGAGATTGGCGCTGAGCTGGAGAGGATATCCTCACAGCTTGAGGAGTTGGAGTTCGAGCTGGTTATCGGCGGCGAATATGACCAGAGGAACGCCATTCTCGCTGTTCACGCTGGCGCTGGGGGTACCGATGCCCAGGACTGGGCGCAGATGCTTTTGAGGATGTATCTCAGGTGGGCGGAGCGCCGTGGCTACCGGGCGGAGGTACTTGAAGTCTCACCCGGAGAGGAAGCCGGAATTAAGAGCGCCCTCGTCGAGGTTGTGGGAAAGCACGTCTATGGCTCTCTGAAATCGGAGCGAGGGGTGCACCGCCTGGTCCGCCTCTCCCCATTTGATGCCTCCCATGCTCGCCACACCTCCTTTGTTCTGGTGGAGGTGATGCCTGAGGCGGAAAGGGAGGTGGATGTCCGGCTAGACCCCGATGACCTGAGGATCGACTTCTTCCGCGCCAGCGGGCCCGGAGGTCAGCATGTGCAAAAGACCAGCACTGCGGTTCGCGCAACCCACCTCCCTACAGGGCTGGTCGCCATCTGCCAGAAGGAACGCTCTCAGTTTCAGAATAAGGAGACAGCGCTCAAGATCCTGCGCTCTCGCCTCCTGGAGCTTGAACTGGCAAAAAAGGCAGAGGAGCAGGCGAAGCTCAAGGGTGAGCATGTGGCCGCAGGCTGGGGCAACCAGATTCGGAGCTATGTTCTTCATCCCTATAAGATGGTGAAGGATCATCGCACCGGATATGAGACCAGCGACCCGGCGGCGGTGCTCGACGGTGATCTCGATGAGCTGATCAAGGCATATCTTAAATCCGCCCTGGGGGAGGGGAAGGGATGAAGCGGCTTTGCCTTTTGCTTATAATTGCCATTGCCCTCCTCGTCGCCCTTCCCGGCGTAGCCCTGGCTCAAGAGGGGATCACGGTCATATCCAGCAGCACTGTGACTATGTTTCCCAACGGCATCACCTTCAACCTGGAAGCTGAGAGCGACAGCGAGATAAACAACATCAATCTGGAATACAGGATAAATAGGCTGAGCCTTATTCCCGTCAACTGTCGGGTTGATGTCGATTTCACCCCTGGTGTGAGGGTTGCTGCAAGCTGGACCTGGAACATGCTGGAGACAGGGGGGCTGCCCCCGGGGACTGAGGTGGAGTACCGGTG
>JADFVG010000046.1 GCA_015222405.1 Chloroflexota bacterium | reverse complement strand
TGAATGTTGATAGTGAATAAAGCTTTATGCTAGACTTCAGTTTGGCGGAGAAAGATGAGCAGTCGCGTTTTTGTCGCTATGAGCGGTGGGGTTGACTCCTCGCTTGCGGCGGCGCTGCTAAAGGAGAAAGGGCATGAAGTCAGCGGCGTCAACATGCAGTTGTGGCCTGAATCTCGGCAGGGGTCTGGTTATGTCAAGCGAGTGTGCCACGACATTAGCATCCCTTTTCATGTGCTCAACTTTGAGCGGGAGTTCCAAAACTACGTCATCGATTACTTCTGTGAGGAATATAGTCGTGGTAGAACACCAAACCCGTGCATTGCTTGTAACCAGAGGATAAAGTTTGAACTCCTCCTTAAAAAGGCGCTGGCATTGGGGGCGGACTATTTGGCCACCGGTCATTACGCCAGAATCGACCACTCTCAGGGAAGATATCGTTTGCTCAAGGGCATCGACCTAGCTAAGGATCAGTCCTACTTCCTCTATACTTTGGGGCAGGCAGAGCTAAAGCCTCTCCTATTTCCCCTGGGCGAATTCCGCAAGGATGAAGTGCGGTGCATGGCGGCAGAGAGGGGGCTTCACACCTACGATAAGGGCGAGAGTCAGGAGGTCTGTTTCATTCCTGATGGAAACTATGGTAGCTTCCTCGTCCAGCGTCTTCCTCCTGCACCGGGGGAGATCGTAGACCTGGAGGGAAAGGTGCTGGGAAGACATCAGGGCATTGCTTTATACACCATCGGACAAAGGCGAGGCCTGGGTATCGCCTCCCCTGAGCCTCTCTATGTACTAAGGATCGATACTCAGACCAACACTCTGGTCGTGGGGCCAGAAGAGGAACTCTTTAGCGATACCCTACTTGCAAGCAGGGTCAATTTCATCTCCGGCAAGCCTCCGTCGGGGGATATCGAGGTCGGGGCTAAGATCCGCTATCGGTCGGCGGAGGCAAAGGCGATGCTCTCGCCGCAAGGAGAGCGCTTCGAGCTTCGACTTTATGAGCCCCAGCGAGCCATCACACCGGGCCAGGCGGTCGTTTTTTACCATGGGGATGAGGTTTTGGGGGGAGGAATCATTGAAAGTGCGGCGTAGGATAGCTACCAAACCAGATTTTGCTGAAGAGAAAAAGCTGGCAGAGCAAGGCTACCGCTTCATCGCTGGCATCGATGAGGTGGGACGCGGTCCATTAGCTGGGCCAGTTGTTGCCGCCGCTGTGATATTGCCCTCCAATTTCGACGCCCACTGGCTAACCCTGGTGCGCGATAGCAAGCAACTGACCCCAAGGAGGAGAGAGTTCCTTTCCCTTTTAATCGAGGAGGCAGCCATCGGCATTGGCATTGGCTTACTGCCACCAGATGCCATCGACGCCCGGGGCATTATGATGGCGACAAGGTTGGCAATGTGCTCCGCGGTGGAAAATCTCCCCCACTCTCCTGATTTCCTCCTCATCGACCATATCAGACTGCCTGAACTCAGTGTGCCCCAGAAGAACATCACCAGGGGGGATAGCCTCTCCCTTTCCATCGCCTGTGCCTCCATCATCGCCAAGGTGACCAGGGATCGCATTATGATGGCGCTTGATGAGGCGTATCCTAATTATGGCTTTGCCAGGCATAAGGGTTATGCTACCAGAGAACACCTCTTGAACCTGCGGCGATGGGGGGTATGCCCCATTCACAGAAGGTGCTTTGCCCCGGTCACGGAGCGCATCCGGTGAATCGCAGAGAAGTTGGTGCCCTGGGTGAAAAGATAGCGGCAGATTATCTCCAAAAGGAGGGCTACCGTATCCGTGAGCGAAACTTCCGCTTGCGTGAGGGGGAGATCGATATCATCGCCGAAAAGGATGATTTCCTCGTTTTCGTTGAGGTACGCACCAGGGCAAGCTCATCCTTCGGCACCGCCGAGGAGTCGGTGACCCGTTATAAGATAGAGAGGCTCATCACCGTAGCTCAAAGCTATATTCAGAGCCACCAGGACCTGCCGCCCTCGTGGCGCATCGACGTCGTCGCCGTGGATCTGACACCTCGAGGGCGGCTTTCCCGCATCGAGCTCATTGAGGATGTCACAAGCTGAGCTTCGCATTTACCTATTTTACCTGATATGTTAAAATTACACCCAGAGGTGAGGATTAATGCCGATCTATGAGTATCGGTGTCAAAGCTGTCGACGTAGGGTTTCAATCTACCTTCGAGACCCCTCATCATCGCCCCAGTGCCCCTTCTGCGGCAGTGAGGGGCTGGTGCGGCTGTTCTCCTCCTTTGCCATGCGTAGAGGAGGCTATAAGGAGATCTACGAGGATATCCTTGCTGACAGCCGCTTGACGGACGGCATGATGCGAAATGACCCCAGGGCTCTGGCGGAGTGGAACAAAAGGATGAGCCGGGGAATGGATGAGGATGTCTCCCCTGAACATGAGGAAATGCTTGAGAGGATGGAGCATGGGGAGATGCCCGGGGGGCCCGAGATGGCCGGGGAAGAGCCAGGTTGATGTGCTATGCCTATCTACGAGTTCCGCTGCCATAATTGCCAAAGGAAGCTAAGCCTGTTTGTGAGGAGCATTAGCGATTCTCCATCCCCGCGGTGTCCTCACTGCGGTGGCGAGGAGCTTAGCCGTTTGATCTCCAGCTTTGCTCATCACAAATCGGGGCACATGCGTCTTGAGGAAGCTGGCCCGCCACAGCCTTACCCTGGCCCCGACTACTACAAAGACCCGCGCAATATCGGCAGGTGGGCTGAGCATAGGCTCAAGGAATTAGGGATGGATATGCGCAGCGAGGAATACCGGAATACCTTCTCCGAAGTACGTGAAATGATCGACGCTGCACGAGAGGGAGAAATGCCAGAGACGCTCAAGGACATTTAGGCTATTTTCAATGCTACGCCTCATCGATGCCAACCTCAACCGCATCAGCGAGGGGCTTCGCCTCCTCGAGGATGTGGCCCGCTTTCTCCTCAACGATGCCACACTGAGCGAGCAATTAAAATCCCTGCGCCATGACCTGGCGGCAGATGACCCCTCGCTACAAAGGAAGCTGCTCATGGCCCGAGATTCAGCAGCCGATGTCGGTGCCTTCGCTGAGGTCTCCGGCGAGCTCCAGCGGGACGACATCCCCTCCCTCGTCACTGCCAACGCCAAGAGGGTTGAAGAATCGCTAAGGGTGGTGGAGGAGCTTGCCAAGCTCCCCCATCAGGCGGTGGACTCGGCGAGGTTCAAGAAGGCGCGATTTGAACTCTATCAAATAGAGCAGAAACTCACTCTCAGCCTCCTTCGCCGCGACAAAAGAGAGAGGGTAGCAGGTGTCTATGTAATCCTCGACCATGAGGCGCTGAAGGGACGAGAGGAAATGGAGGTAGCCCGCAAAGTGATCAGCGGCGGGGCAAAAGTGATCCAGCTTCGGGACAAGCAGCGGGGAAAGCGAGAGATACTGGCCACAGCGACTGAGTTGAGGCAGCTTTGTTACCGCTCTGAAGTGCTTTTCATCGTCAATGACCACCTTGATATCGCCCTCGCCTCTGACGCTGATGGTCTCCACCTGGGGCAGGGTGACCTGCCCTTCTCGACGGCGCGCCGCTTACTGCCCTGGGACAAGATTTTGGGCTGCTCTACAACTTCTCCCCAAGAGGCGCTTCAGGCTCAGGATGAGGGTGCCGATTACATCGCTGTGGGCTCCATTTATCCCAGTCCTTCAAAAGAGGGAACTAAAGAGGTTGGATTAGAAATGCTGCGTCAGATAAGGGAGGTGGTATCGCTGCCCATCGTTGCCATCGGGGGTATCAATGA